>JANOQC010000001.1:0-14070 GCA_031422175.1 Sphingobacteriia bacterium
GGTATAAATAGAAGAATTAAGAGAGAAGAATTAAGAGAGAAGAATTAAGAGTTTAGGCAATTAGTAATAGAATATAACAGTAAAATAAACCAACAATGAAAGTAAGAGCTTCCATTAAAAAACGTAGTGCCGATTGTAAGATCGTGAAGCGCAAAGGAAAATTATTTGTAATCATCAAAAAGAATCCTCGTTTTAAGCAACGTCAAGGATAATTGAATCATCAACTAAAAGTATAAAACAATAAATATGGCTCGTATTGCCGGTATAGATTTACCAAAAAACAAAAGAGGCGAAATTGGGTTGACCTACATTTTTGGTATTGGTCGTTCTACAGCTCAGTATATCTTAGATAAAGCTGGTATCAGTTATGATAAGAAAGTGAATCAGTGGAATGATGATGAACAAACTGCCATTCGTAATGTAATTAACAATGAGTTTAAAGTGGAAGGTGCTTTACGAAGTGAAGTGTCTATGAGCATTAAGCGTTTATTGGATATTGCATGTTACAGAGGGCTTCGTCACCGTAAGGGCTTACCTGTTCGTGGACAAAGAACCAAAACCAATAGCCGTACCAGAAAAGGTAAACGTAAAACAGTTGCTGGTAAGAAAAAAGTTGCTAAGAAATAACTAGTCAAAGTCATGTCCTGAAAGGGTTCATGACTTTTTACTATAAAATCCTTGGTTTTGGATATTCCGCAAATGCGGGAAGGAGAAATCAAGGTTCCCAAAATAATAGGGAATTATTTATTAACCATCCCGATTTAATCAGGAAGACTACCTAAAAAAGTAAAATGGCCAAACCACAAAAAGCGCAGAACAGTGCAAAAGCTGCTGCAAAGAAAAGAGTTGTAAAAGTTGATGCTACTGGTGAAGTACGTATCTCCGCAACATTCAACAACATTATCATCAGTTTTACCAACAAATCTGGCCAAGTAATTAGCTGGAGCAGTGCTGGTAAAATGGGTTTCAAAGGATCTAAGAAAAATACTCCATATGCTGCCCAAATGGCTGCTGCAGATGCTGCAAAAGTAGCTGTAGATGCTGGCTTGAAGCGTGTTGATGTTTTTGTTAAAGGTCCTGGAGCTGGTCGTGAAGGTGCAATTCGTTCAATTGCTCAGTCTGGTGTTGAAGTTACTTCTATAAAGGATGTAACGCCAATGCCTCACAACGGTTGTCGTCCACCAAAACAAAGAAGAGTATAATAATCCTAAGCCTCAATAGAGGTAGTGGAATACATATTGAGCCTCAAGGTTTCATTTATTAAAAGGTTGCCCGATTTATTTTTTACGATTTTTAACCGATCGGAGCAACGAATTCTAAAAAAATCGAAATGAAAAAAAGCTATGGCACGTTACACTGGTCCTAAGACCAAAATTTCAAGAATTTTCGGCGAACCTATTTTAGGTAATGCCAAATGGTTGGGAAAAAATTCTAACCCTCCGGGTCAGCATGGAGCTGCTCGTAAGCGTAAAACGTTGGGTGAATACGCTTTACAGTTAAGAGAAAAACAAAAGGCGAAATATACTTATGGTGTATTGGAGCGCCAGTTCCGCAAGACTTTTGAAGAAGCTCAACGCTTAAAAGGTGTTACCGGTGAAAACCTCATCAAATTATTAGAATCACGTTTAGACAACACAGTTTTCCGTTTGGGTTTAACTGCTAGTCGTCCGGAAGCTCGTCAACTGGTTAACCATAAACATATTACTGTAAATGGTGAAACAATGAACGTTCCTTCATACACATGTAAGCCAGGAGATGTAATAGCATACAGACCAAAAAGTGCTGATAATTCTAGTATTATTAGCAAAACTCGTGGTAAGAACCCAAGGTTCGGTTGGTTAGATTGGAATGAAGGAGAGAAGAAAGGTACTTTCATTACTATGCCAGAACGCGAAAACGTTCCTGAAAATATTAAGGAGCAACTAATTGTAGAATTGTATTCTAAATAATAATATTATTCACCCAAATAAGTAAAAAACAAAGTTCTAATATGGCAATATTAAGCTTCCAAAAGCCAGACAAAATTGTTTTACAAAAAGCAAACGAATTTGCAGGACAATTTGAATTTCGCCCGCTTGAGCCGGGATATGGTTTAACCATAGGTAATGCACTACGCAGGGTTTTGTTGAGTTCATTAGAAGGTTATGCTATTGTAGGCATCAAAATTGAAGGTATAGACCATGAGTTTGCAACCATCAAGGGAATTACAGAAGATGTTACTGAAATAATCCTGAATTTAAAGCAGGTTCGTTTCAAGAAGCATGTTGATCATGAAATTGCTACTGAAAAAATCAATATTTCCATCAAAGGAAAAACGGAATTCACTGCGGGCATGATCGGAGAATTGTCTCAAAGCTTTCAAGTAATGAACCCAGAGTTGTTGCTTTGTATCATGGATACATCTGCTAAAATGGATATTGAATTAACCATTGGTAGAGGAAGAGGTTATATCCCTGCTGAAGAAAATAAGTTAAAAGATGCTCCATTCGGCTACATCGCTATCGATTCTATTCATACACCTATCAAGAACGTTAAATACGCTATTGAAAACTATCGTGTAGAGCAAAGAACTGATTACGAAAAACTAATTTTAGATGTAGTTACTGATGGAACTATTCATCCTGAAGATGCAGTTAAGCAAGCTTCTCGCATTCTTATTCAACACTTAATGATCATTACTGATGAGAACATCACTTTTGATAATAAAGAAGATAAGAAAGAAGATGTAGTTGATGAGCATATTTTGCAACTACGTAAAGTATTGAAAACACCATTAGAAGATTTAGATCTTTCAGTACGTGCATTCAATTGTTTGAAAGCTGCAAAAATCAATAGCTTGAGCGAATTGGTACAATATGAGCAAGAAGACCTCATGAAATTCAGAAACTTTGGTCAAAAATCTCTTTCAGAGATTGAGCAAGTATTAACCGAAAGAGGTTTAAGCTTTGGTATGGATCTAGTTAAACTAGGTTTAGATAACTTAGATAATTAACCAACCCCCCCCAACCCCCTAAAGGGGGAGTAAGGGATTTTTACTCATATCTTGTAATTCCTGACACGGTACAAGATTAAAACAAACAGTCATGCGTCACGGAGACAAAATCAACAACCTAGGCCGTAAGAAGGCACACAGAGTAGCTTTATTGCAAAATTTGGCTAGCCAGTTAATCACACACAAGCGTATTGTTACTACTTTGGCTAAAGCCAAAGCATTGAGAGCATATGTTGAGCCAATGATTACAAAAACTAAAAAGAATGAGTCGGCTGCACAAATCAGTCATAATCATCGTTTGGTTTTTGCTGAATTACAAGATAAAGCTGCTGTTAAAGAATTATTTACAGTAGTAGGTCCTAAAATAGCTACTCGTCCTGGTGGATATACCCGTATTTTAAAATTAGGTATCCGTCCTGGAGATAATGCTGAAAAAGCAATGATTGAACTAGTTGATTTCAACGAAATTTATGGTAAGGGAATTGAAAAAGTAGAAGACACAGCTAAGAAAACACGTCGTGGTCGTGCACCAAAGAAAGCCGAAGTAGCAACAGAGGCAATCGTTGAAGCACCAACAGTAGAAGCTGAAGTGCCTGAAACACCTGCTGCAACATCAACAGAAGAAAAAGCAGCTGACTAATATGCAACTGTTTTAAATATAAAGGCATTCCGCTTCGTACGGGATGCCTTTTTTTATGTAGTTTATTGTGAGAAACTTAAACTGTTTTTTTGCAAAATTTGATTTTCTTTTGCACTAATAAATTGAACTATGCCAGACACATTATTAAAGAATAAACCAGCAATATTAGTTTTAGCGGATGGACATGTTTTTTATGGCCAGGCATTCGGGAAAATAGGAGTTGCTACAGGTGAAATCTGTTTCAATACTGGAATGACAGGATACCAAGAAGTATTCACTGATCCAAGTTATACTGGGCAGGTATTGATTATGAATAGTGTACATATTGGCAATTACGGTGTGAAAGATACTGATGTAGAAAGTAGCACCGTAAAAATTCATGGACTTATTGCTAGAAATTTAGAAGAACAATTCAGTAGAATTCAGGCAAAAGGAGATTTGAATACATATCTTATAGAAAATCATATTGTTGCTATTGATGGGATTGATACAAGGGCATTGGTTGCTCATATTCGTACAATGGGTGCCATGAATTGTGTTATCTCGTCTGAGGAAATGGATATTACTACATTGACTGATATTCTGAAAGCAGTACCTAATATGGACGGATTGGAATTGGCGAGCACAGTGAGTACTGAAAAAGAATATGAGTTAGGAGACGCCAATTCTCTTGTGAAAATATCCGTTTTAGATTTTGGTATCAAACAACATATTCTCGAATGTATGGTTTCGAGAGGTGCACATGTAAGAGTGCATCCTGCAAAAACTTCATTTGAAAGATTAAAAGCATTTAACCCAAATGGATATTTTATTTCTAATGGTCCTGGTGATCCGGCAGCAATGCCTTATGCGGTAAGTACCGTAAAGGAAATCTTAAATGAGAGAAAGCCGGTATTTGGAATTTGCTTAGGGCATCAATTATTGGCTTTAGCCAATGATATTCCTACATTTAAAATGCATCATGGTCATAGAGGGCTGAATCATCCTGTAAAAAATATCATTACCGGCCAATGTGAAATTACCACTCAAAATCATGGATTTGGTGTTGATCCGGAAGCGGTTCGTAAACATGAAAATGTAGAAGTAACTCATATCAATTTGAATGATGATTCTATTGAAGGAATACGGTTAAAAGATCGCCCTGCTTTTAGTGTGCAATACCATCCGGAGAGTACTCCTGGTCCACATGATAGCAGGTATTTATTTGATCGCTTTGTAGAAATGATGCAATAACTTTATAATATGCAAATAGTTATCATCAATGGGCCAAATCTCAATTTATTGGGAAAAAGAGAACCTGGCATTTATGGAGATCAATCTTTCGAAGCATATTTGGAAAAATTGAAAGCAACATTTTCAACCATTGAGTTTATTTATTTTCAATCAAATGTAGAAGGGGAGTTGGTGAACGCCATTCAGCAATATGGGTTTTCTGTTGATGGAATTGTTATTAATCCTGCCGCATATACTCATACCTCCATTGCAATTGGAGATGCTATTGCAGCAATTCAATCACCAGTAATAGAAGTTCATATTAGTAATGTTCATAGTAGAGAAGACTTCAGAAAACATTCTTATGTATCATCTGTTGTAAATGGAAGTATTGTTGGATTAGGTTTAATGGGATACGAATTAGCAGTTCGATGGCTTATTAATAATGATTAATTAGCTACAACTTTCAGTGATATTTTTGCTGTGTTGGATAAACTAAAGCTCCCGCCGCCAATATTAAAGTCTCTACGATTAATCTCAAAATTTCCTTCAAATATTGTTTTGCCATTTTGAGTAATTGCACTAAAAGGTATATTGATTTTTTTCGATATATTTTTAATAGTTAAAGTTGCATCCATGATAAATTCGCCAATTTTATTACCAGCAATAATTTGATTAGAACGAATATTTATTATGGGGTACTTTTCAACATTAAAATAGTCGGATTTTTGTAAATGCTCATCCCTTAGTTTATTGTTTGTGTTTAAAGTTTTTGTTGATACACTAACATTAAAACCAGCAGTAGATAAGTCTTTTGGATTCCATGTAATTGAACCTGTTAATCCACTTAAAACTCCTTTGGTACTTAACCCGAAATTATTAATTGAAAAAGTTATTTCACTGCCGTTATCAATTGGTTTTATTAATTGCGCTGAAGAAGTGATTGTGTAAGCGGATAATAAAATTATAAGTAAGTATTTCATACTGTTTATTGAATTCTTGCACTACCAAAAAGAACTGAAAAACGTTGACACCAAACTAATACATATTTGTACTCAGCTGTTGTAGCACTATTGGGGATATTGTAAATTTGATTACCAGTAGTTGATTTTAAATCACCCAATAAAATAAAAGAAGTAGCTGCTAAATCTTTGGATAAATATATTTTTAAGTCTGGGCCTGCATCAGATGAGAAATTTGTTATAAGTAGGGTTTGAGTATTACTGGCTTTATGCCAAGCAGCTTTTCCACTAACAGGGTGAACTCCATTAATAAAATTGCCCATCGCTAAAATAGTTGTTCCAGAACCAACTAATGCTGAATCTGCATTTGTGAGCACGGAATTTATTGTTGGTGTAGATTCGTTTTTAGTACAAGCACTAAAAAAGCAAAGAATTATGATGAGTGATGTAATATTTTTCATTTGTTGATTTTTTTTAAAATTGATAGGACACTCCAACCATTACATTTAACGATTTGATTCTAAACCGATCATTGCTAATTCCATTCAATTGTTGAACAGCTGTATTAGTTGTGTATTCATTGAATAAAAATGCAGCACCGCCTCTTAAACTCCATTTTGAATTTAATTTATACCTAGCAAAAATCTCGCTATTTAAACTTCCCTTGTCGTTGTCACTAACTAATAACACATTGAGAGAAGTTGGTTTTGCGCCTACGAGTGATGTTTTTCCATTGTTAATATAGGTGCCTGTTTTGGAAGCTCCAAAGCTAAATCCAATAAGGTCTATATTAAATCCTACACTTATTTTTTTTGTTATTAAATATTCACTATTTAATGAAATGTTTAAAGCGTTAATTTGAGGGTTGCCTACAAAAAAGCTGTCAATATTGGCCGGGATATCATCTGCAAATAAAACCCCCAGTCCGGTTTTGCCGCTAGTTAGTTTTGCATTGGCTGTAGTGAAATATTGATCTGATCCAAATGAATTGGTTAGTCTTGCTCCAATACCTAATTGTAATTTTTGCTTTTTCCCAATACCCCAATAATGTGTAAATGAACTTGCAATCAACACTTGGTTTTGACCAAACCCTACAGATAAATCTAAGTAATTGATTTTTAATTTCTTTAAAGTATCCTTTTGAATAGTTTGTGAAAAGGAAGATAACGATAAAAAGACTGTTCCGATTAATAGAAGTATTCTATTCATTTGTAGTTAATTTAATTCTTATACGGATCAATGCATTTTTACTTACAGTAAAAATTGTAATTTAGTATCAATTATTGTTAATTTAATGTTAACCCAACCAACATCATATTCAAAGAGGACTATTTATTTAATTGGGATAGTGGCTTTGCTGAAAATACTTATTGCTCCATTTTTAGAATTGGGTAATGATGAAGTGTATTATTGGACTTATGCTTTGCAACTCGATTGGAATCACTTCGATCACCCACCTATGATTGGGTTTTTGATTAGACTAACCAGTTTGAATTTATGGTGGACCGATGAATTGTCTTTAAGACTTGGTAGTATTTTTTCAGCTGCAGTTGCTACTTGGTTTGTTTTTAAATTAGGCAAATTATTAGATGGAGAAAGAGTAGGTTGGTTGGCTGCATTAATTTATTCTGCTTCTGTTTACACTGGTTTTTTAGCAGGATTTTTTATTTTACCCGATTCCCCACAAATGCCTTTTTGGGTCGGCTCTTTATATATTATGGCTCTTTTATTGATTAATAAAAATGAACAGAAAAATGTATGGAATTGGTTTTTTTTGGGGTTGACGATAGGGTTGGCTTCTCTGTGTAAAGTGCATGGATTGTTTTTGTGGGCAGGGTTTGGGTTGTTTATTTTATTTAAAAGAATTGAATGGTTATCTAACTGGAGACTTTATTTAGGAGGATTTATTACATTGATTTGTATTTTGCCAATTTTATTCTGGAATATCCAATACGATTTTATTACTTATAAATTTCATTCTGAAAGAGTTACTCATACGGGACTCCAATGGGATTCTTTTGCAAAGGAGCTTGGAGGTGAATTTGCTTATCAGAATCCAATATTGTTTATATTATTTGCCATTTCAATTGTTTCATTAATTAGTAACAAAGTTCAGTTTAAACAAAAAAGAATTACTATTTGGCTTTTTTGTATGAGTATCCCCATGCTATTGTTATTTTGGGGGGTATCTTTATTCAATCCTACTTTGCCTCATTGGTCTGGCCCTGCATTTATTCCTTTTTATTTTATTGCAGCATTGTATATTCAACAGATTTCACAAATAGTATTTCCCCCTGTTTTAAAAGCAGCTTTAATTTTTGTTGGATTTATTTTAATTGTTGGAGTAGGAATTATTCAATTTGCACCTAGAAATTTTGGTAGCCAAGAATTAGCAAATTATGGTGAATATTGTCCTACGTTAGACCTTTCTGGTTGGAAAAAATTCGGCATTACTTTTAATCAGCTAGTTGAAAATGATAATGCAAAAAATATCATTAAAAAAGGGTCACCTATTTTAGTAGATAAATGGTTTCCTGCAGGGCATATAGAATTTTATATAACTAGGCCTTTTGGTATTCCTTTAATTGGAGTTGGAGCACTTTCAGATTTACATAAATTTGCTTGGTTGAATAAAGACCGAAAACCCATTTTACTTGGTGATGATGCATACTGTATTGTTCCATCTAATTTACCAACTAATCCTACATTGTTATATGGGAAGTACTTTAGTAGTATAGAAAAACCATTAAGGATTGATCAAGAACGAATCGGAGCTTCTGTTCGCTTTTTTTATGTGTATCGGTTAAAAAATTGCATTCAGATTCCACCGGCAATTTTAAATTAATGCACTTTCTTTTTTATTTATTATTGGTTGAATCTGCAGCAGGTGGTTGAACTTTTATTGGATCTTTTTTTGTTCCAAATAATTGCTCAAAATCTTGACGGTAAGAAATACTTGCACCTTGTCTGTTTCTCCTTCCAAAATTTGAACCACTAATATCTAAACTATTTTTACTAAAAATTACTGCACGTAATTTTCTATCTGTAGTTAATATAAAGTCGATCGTAATATCTGGAAGCCATTGTAAGTTACCTGCTTGTACTGATGAGCTGGAGCCTAAATTGAAATCAAGATCACCACCAAATGATACAATAATATTATTATTATAAAAGGATTTCCCCAGTTTTGCACTTACCCTTGTTCTATCTAGCCTATTGGAATTTGCTTGTGAAGCTGTTCCGTCAGTACCTGTTAGGCTTGAGCTACTATAAACTGATGCACCTACATCAAATCGTAAACTTTTGTCCTTGGTGATTTTATATAGAAGATCAGAAACAGCTTTATTTACTTCTTTTGTTAATAATTGTGATAAACTGTTTATGCCAATTGAACTAATTGAATAGGGGTTGATTGCCGATGATGTACCAGTGGATTCTCCGGGAGGAGCAAATGAACCAAATACAATCAAGAAAGAAACTTGTTTTAATATTTCATTTTCATCCCTTTGAATTTTTGCCAAGAATTGTGCAAATTCATTGTCATTTTTAATTGGACTTCCTTGTGGAAAATCTAACCGAAATTTTATATCTGGTTTGCTTAATTCATTTCTTATAGAAGCAATAACATATACATCACCTCTATATCCTTTAACTGTTCCACTAAAAGTATTATTGCCAATCAAATCTGAAAGAGATACTCTTTCGGCAGTATATTGAGCATCAATATGTAGTTCTGCTTTGAATGGATCTCCATTCCATTCAATAAAATTACCAGCATTAGGGAGTAATTGAAATGGTTTTTTTAAAATTGATTGAAAACTGAAGTCATAATTACCTTTTTCAATATTATATTTCCCTTTAATGGTTAAAGGTTCAGAAGAGCCTGCTTTTATCCTTAAACGACCATTACCCACGGCTTTAATAACATCGCCAGTAAGGTCGTCCATTATAACATCAATGGCAACTTTGTTGGTTGCTGTAATGTCTAAATCAACTAGTAAGTTAAAATTACTTTTCTCTTTAGCCACTTCCATCTCAGTACCATATTGTTTGAAAACAATAAAATCGGCAGATCCACTTTCTTTACTAACTGAATTAGGAATTGTAATATGTGAACTATCATTCGATTCTGCAATTATGGTCATTTTGCAACCAGTTTCAGGGCCTTTAAAACTTAATGATGCTTTGCCAATTGCTTTTCCATAAAACTGGTTGTTGTCTAAGGCTTTAGTATCAATCAGTAATAATTTTTCGGTAGATAAATCAAAATCAAATGCTAGATTTTTAAATTGTTTTTCTATTAACTTACCAGATATTATTCCTTTATTATTATACTTATCTCTTATTGTAAATCTTCCAAAATCTATCCCATCTTCCTGGAATTTAATGATAGCAGAATCGATATAATAATATACTTGCGTATAATTCACTTTCATGCCAGCTTTTCTAAGCCGAATATTGCCAATTAAATTTGGCGCATTCAAATCTCCACTAATACTCAATTTACCAGTTGCTTCGCCAGAAATATTTGTAAAAAGACCTGATAAAAATTGTTGAATAATGCCGATTTGTGTTTTTTCTAAATCGATATTGGTGTTGAAAGATTTTCCTGTAGTGTCTTTTACATTATATGATCCTTCAGCTGAAAAAAGATATCCTTCATTGGGCGAATAAATTTTGAATGGAATTAATCCGGTACTATTTCTGTATCCAGCACTGATATTTACTAATCCAATTGAATCAACATCATACCTGAACTCTTCTGTTTTTATAGTAGCTGTGGCATTCAGATCACCGTAAATATCATTAATTTTAATACTTCCGCTTGCAAGTCCTTCTAATCTTTCCTTCTTAAGAAATAAAGAAGTGATATCTCCAATAATGATATTTTTTAATTTTATATCTAAACTATTTCTATTTCCTTTGGCATCTATGCTTGGTTCTATTGTTAATTCTTGAAACCCTTGAGTAAGTTTAATATTTTTTGCATTTATATAATCATTTCTAAATTCAAGTTCTCCTGCTTTTTCAATGGTCCACTCTTTTTCATTCAACGTAAATACTGATGGCCTGAATTGAATTTTTACTCCATCCGATAGCGTATACACATCTGCTGCTATTGCAGCGCTATTTTGTTTATTTAGTGTTTTGGTATTAATGCCAACAACGGAATGATCTTTTTTGGAAGAAATGGTGATGGTAGAATTTGGGAGTGATATACTATCTCCAATTTCAATATTATTGATACTTGTTGATAGAATTAATGAATCATAATTTCCTTTACCTATTAATGCTAATCCAATTAATGAGTTCTTTTTATATTTTGCATATGGTACAAAAGCATCTACATTCAATATATTGTTTTTAGTATCAATTGTTCCTTTCAAGGTTAAATCATTAAAGCCAGATACATTTTTTTCTATCAATTTTATATATGGCTCAAAATACTGAGTGTTGATTGTAAAATCAAACTGCTGATTTTTGGGAATCGTTTTAATAGGCTTGATATATGCTGGATAATAGTTGTACAAGAATGATTGAAAACTAGCAGGAAGTTCCAGAATGCTGAATTTTCCATTAATAGAGGCATTAAAATCATTACTGCCAACATGTAGAAATTTTACAGAATCTTTAAAAATTGATGTAAGATTCAAAGAATCAAAGCGTACGGAAGTGTTTTCACTTTTAACAACAGCATTTAAAAATTTAGCAGTACCTGTAAATTTATCGATGTCTTTTCCCGTAAAATTTACATCTATTAATCCAACGATTTCAATTTTATCTTTATAAAGCTTCAATGCTTTCAAATCTGATTTTGAAAGATCACCTACAATATTAAACAAGGGTTGATCTTTACTAAAATCTATCTCAACGTTAGAGGTAAATGAAAGATTTGGGTCATTTATTTTCAGGTCTCCATTAAAATATTTCTTTTGGATAGTGCCATTTGTTTCTATGTTGTTGTATTCATACCCATTGAAATCAATGGCTTTTATTTCACCATCGAATTTTGTTTTTAGTTTTTTTAAATAAAAACTGCTTCCAGTAATCTTACCCTTAAACTTTATCATACCCAATTCTGCAATTGCTAGGAACTTTCCAATATTAAAACTTTCCGTTTCTAAAAACCCTTCATAAGATGGCTCACCTTTTATGGGAAGTTTCATGCTGATATTTGTATTCAGTCCTCCCAAGTTGCTTGAAAACAAACCAGCAGTTTTAAAATCATGAATGCTGCCATTAAAATTGCCTCTATATATTATTTGTCCTAGGGAACTTAAATCTGGGTTAGATATTTCTTTTAAAGCTGGTATAAATATATTGAGATCATTAGCATTGGTAAATACAGTTCCGTTGTTAAATCCAATTATTGTTTTATCTATATCTGGTAATCCCTTCATACTTAAGTTGCCATTTACAGATGTAGTTGTTCCAATTTTTGCATTGAATTGATTTACTTTAAAATTAGCAACAGTACCTAAAAACTTTCCTGATAGAACAGCTACTTTTTTCCATGATTTTAATTCTGGTGCAAAATAAGCAATATCATCACTATGAATTTTGGCATTGGTGAATTTTGCATCCATCACCACTTTTTCTTCATAGTTTCCAAAGTCTTTATTGAAATCGGTAAACTTCATTGCATAATAGTTGCCTAATCTACTTTTATTAGTTTGTAAATCTAATTGTGCTAACTCCATTATTTGAGGAGTTAGTTTAAAGTTGGTTTTAAGTTTTTTTATTTCTAAACCGCTTCTGTCTTTTACCGACAAATTGATATTAGCAGTTAGAGTATCTTTTTGAAATTTTAATTTATTAATTGTACCTGTTAATTTATTTAATTCTATATGGGATCCATCAAAGCCAGGGTCTGCTTTATCTAAGTTTCCTTCAATGAATAGACTGCCATTTATAATTTGAAGTTGTGCTAATTTGATGTCAATTTCTGCCGCATTAAAATATAGTCCTGTATCTCGCACTATTTTTTTAGTTACTTGTTTTTTGTAAGGTCTCAATGGATCTAAACTTTGTAGAACAATTATTGGTTTATTGAGATTTACACTACTAAGGGAAAACATTTTTTTATTAAAATCTATTTTTTCTGCATCAATACTTAAACCAGCAACTTGAACTTTAGTTATATCTCCTGTCCATAAGTCGTTTTGAATGAAACGAATATTCTTTAAATCTATTTTTTTAAGGCTTAGTTCAAATGCTGACTTTTTCTTTTTGGAAGGAGAGGGGGAGTCAAAATAATTTACAATATATTGATAATTCCAAACGCTATCTTTTCTTTGTAATTTAATTACCGCATCTTCTAAGCCTATATATTTTAGTTCAGCTTTTTCTTTTAGAAAGAACCAATCAGTAATTCTAACCCTGAGTTGTCCTGCATATAAAATGGTATCTTTTTGCTTGTCTCTAATTAATAGCGCTTCCATATTTAATTTATTAAATAATGAAAGGCTTATATTTTTTATGCTGACTTCAGTTCCGAGTTCGGCTGATATTTTATCGGTGGCAAATTTTACCAACTTGTTTTGTACAAACTCAGTTTGAATAGCTATAAATAATAATAATATTAGTGCTATTATAATTAAAAGAGATCTGCTTAATATAGTAAAGAATCTATTCAGACTTATATTTTTTGAGCATTATGAGCAATTATCAAAACAAATACAATACCAAAATTGAATATTGAGTTTTTTTTATTAAAATTTATATTAGAATATAGGATTTACCCCAAAATAATTACTTGGGTTTATGGCTTTCAATTCTTTTTTTAGTGCTGCACTTATTTTTAAAGAATTGATGAATGCATGAATAGATACTTTGTCTATTTTAGTTTTACCTCTTGTAAGTTCTTTTAATGCTTCATAAGGATTCGGGTATTGTTCTCTTCTTAAAACTGTTTGAATTGCTTCTGCAACTACAGCCCAGTTGTTCTCCAAATCGGCTTTAATGGCTATTTCATTTAAAATAAGTTTTGATAATCCATTTTGTAAAGAAAGAATAGCAATACTAGTATGGGCAATCGGCACCCCAATATTCCTAAGAACAGTAGAATCAGTTAAATCTCTTTGCAATCTGCTTGTAGGTAATTTTGCACTTAAATGCTCTAATAAACAATTGGCCATTCCTAAATTTCCTTCTGCATTTTCAAAATCTATAGGATTTACTTTATGTGGCATTGCAGATGATCCAACTTCTCCTTTTTTGGTTTGTTGTTTAAAATAATCCATACTGATATAAGTCCAAATATC
>JANOQC010000002.1:0-35908 GCA_031422175.1 Sphingobacteriia bacterium
AGTCCCTCCAATATAAGTTGCATACAACCGATTAATGCCAGTAGGATCAAATTTAATAATCCCCATATCATATTCTCCACCAGAAAAAGATATATCATATGCCCCATTAGAAACTGGAAATCCTGTACCAAAAACAATACCTCCGCCATAAAAATTTCCTGCCCCATCATAAGTAGCTGTAAAGCCCCAATTAGTTGCAGTACTTCCTGAATAACTGATGAAAATAATATTCGGATCGATTACCAGTGTTGCCGATTTATCGTATGCATCATTTATTTTAAATTGAACAAAACTGCCTTTTACGCTATAGCTACAGGACACTTCTTTTCGTTCATTTTTATCTAGCATATAAGTGTAAGGCTCCATCTCCTGAATGGTACCAACAGATGTTTTAATTTGTAATGATTCATCTTTAACTTTTAACCCATCTACTCCATCAAAATAAAAAATCACTTTAGATGGATCTCCTCCTGGATGCACAATTACATCATATTTCAACGTTGAATTGGATGTATAAAAACGAATATCAATATTGGGATATAAATCTTTATACGTTATCGCTTGATAAATTTTACAATTGCTCGCCCATTTATTGGGGTCATTTCCTAGAATATAATTATTATAATTTGGTTGAACTTTATCCGGAACAATTGTTGGATTTGGATTGGCGTTCAAAAACTTTACTTCATAAGTATGGGATCTCAAATTCAATTCCGCACCTACATCTCCATTTATAACAGGCTTGTCTGATCCATTAACACTTATTTTTTCAGCATGTTTATCACGTCCTTTTAACGCATGCAAATTCTCCGATAATTGAGCATAATCATCTTGATTGTATTGCAATACTCTATAGCCGGTATTTTTTAGTACAATTGCACCACCGGGCATTTCTGTTTTAAACTTAATAGATGGATCCCACTGGCCTTTGTTCTCTACAAAGTTGAGGTAACTTTGCGCAAATAGACCTGCACTTAGCATCAAAAACCAAATAAAAACAAGTACTCTTTTTAACACAGTTTTTTTATTTAAAAATTAAGCTATTTTGCCCCAACCATGTTTCGATTTCTGCGATTGCATGAAATTACGCAAAGATTGGTGGCTTGGTTCTTCTAAAAATAAATCCTTTTCTACCAAAATTTCTGCCTGCTCCTTTGCCAATTCTAGTAAGCTTTTATCATTAACAATGCTAGCCAATTTAAAGTTCAATGCCCCACTTTGCCTAGTACCCTCAATATCGCCTGGTCCCCTCATTTCTAAATCCTTCTCCGCAATTACAAACCCATCATTGGTAGCACACATTATATTGATACGTTCTTTGGCCTCTTTGCTGGCTTTACTACCCGTTAATAAAATGCAAAAACTTTTTTCACTACCCCTACCTACCCTACCCCTCAACTGGTGTAACTGAGATAGCCCAAATTTTTCTGCACTTTCAATCACCATAACAGAGGCATTTGGCACATTCACACCCACTTCTATTACCGTTGTGCTAACCAAAATATTGCTTTCCCCACTTACAAATCGTTGCATATTGGTTTGTTTTTGCAAAGCCGGTTGTCTACCGTGTACCATTCCAATTTTATAAGTCGGCTCAGGAAAAAAACTTTTTACTTGCTCATACCCCTGCATCAGATCTTCATAACTCAACTTCTCGCTTTCTTCTATCAAAGGATAGATAAAATAAGCCTGCCTTCCCTTAGCTACTTCTTCTTTTAC
The DNA here is from genome assembly GCA_031422175.1 of Sphingobacteriia bacterium. Lineage (GTDB taxonomy): Bacteria > Bacteroidota > Bacteroidia > Chitinophagales > Chitinophagaceae > Sediminibacterium. The sequence goes on from JANOQC010000002.1 coordinate 1,720, forward strand.
AAAACCCATAACACTTGCTCTTGCCATTTCATTTCGCTGAACAGTGGTGATGGGAATTCTACCTGGTGGTAATTCATCCATTACACTGTATTCTAAATCGCCATAGGCTGTCATTGCTAATGTTCTAGGAATTGGCGTTGCAGTCATTACTAAAACATGAGGAGCAATGGTTGCTTTCTCCCATAATTTGGCTCTTTGCGCTACTCCAAATCGATGCTGTTCATCTACAATTACTAAGCCAAGATTTTTAAATTGAACTACATCTTCAATTACAGCATGGGTTCCAACAACAAAATGAATACTGTCTTCTATCAATCCCTTAAGTATTCTTCTTCTTTCTGCAACTTTAGTACTTCCTGTTAAAAGTGCTACTTCTATCGGCATTTCTTTTAGCAATTCTTTAAGACCTGAATAATGTTGTTGTGCTAAAATTTCAGTTGGTGCCATTAAGCAACTTTGGTATCCATTGTCTGCTGCCAATAACATGCTCAATAGGGCCACCATCGTTTTTCCACTTCCAACATCTCCTTGTAAAAGCCTATTCATCTGCCTTCCTCTACCAGTATCATTGCGAATTTCTTTCAATACCCTTTTCTGTGCGCCAGTTAAAGTAAAGGGTAAATAATTTTTATAAAAATCATTAAAATAAGTACCCACTTTTTCAAACACAACCCCTTTACTGGTATTATTTCTTTGAAGTCTTACCAATTGCAATCTTACCTGAGCAATAAATAATTCTTCAAATTTTAATCTTTCTAAAGCTTTCACAAACAACATTTCATTGGTAGGGAAATGAATCAAACCATAAGCTTCATATCTAGATAATAATTTCAAGCTTTTAATCAAATAATCCGGTAAATTCTCTACAATATCATTGGGCTGAAGCATCCCAAACAAAGTTTGAGTAAGCTTTGCAAATTGACGACCATTTAAGCCCCTTGCTTTTAATTTTTCTGTAGAAGGATAAACTGGCTCTAAAAATGCTTTTGCCTCAACTTTTGTAGGAACATATACTTCTATTTCGGGATGCACCATCTGCGCCTTACTATTGAAAAAACCAGTTTTTCCAAAAACCAAGTAATCCGATCCTATATGTAAATTTTTTTCTACCCAATTGATTCCTTGAAACCAAGTAAGCTCCAATTGCCCGCTCCTATCTTTAATTTGAGCGATCAACCTTTTTCCTCTTCCTGCACCCACTATTTCATAATTAACCAATCTTCCAACAACTTGAATATAATCGGTATAAGCATTAATTTCAGCAATAGTGTTGATTTTGGTTTTATCTATATGCCTTATTGGAAAATGCTGAAGTAGGTCATTAAAAGTAAAAATTTCCAATTCCTTTTTAAGCATATCAGCCCTCAAAGGACCAACACCTTTGAGGTATTCTATGGGGGAATTGAGTATATATGTATTGGAGTTTATAGTCTAACCTTTTACTATTTGAATAGACTACAAATCTAACTATAAAAAAACCATCTACCATTAACCACAAACTAGCTAGTATTACTATCTTCGTTCACTATGTTAAAAGAGGTAGTAGTTAGTGGAATTCGCCCAACTGGGTATTTGCATCTTGGAAATTATTTTGGGGCTATGCGTAATTATGTACGTATGCAAGATCAATATGATTGCTACTTTTTTGTAGCTAATTGGCATAGTTTAACTACCCATCCTGATACCAAGCAACTTAAAAACAGCGTAAACAGGGTTATTGCAGAAAATATTGCATGTGGTTTGGATCCTGAAAAAGTAGCTTTATACGTTCAGAGCGATGTTGCTGAAATAGCAGAATTATACCTTTATTTAAATATGCTGGCCTATAAAGGCGAATTAGAAAAAACAGCTACTTTTAAAGACAAAGTAAGGCTTCAACCAGAAAATGTAAACGCAGGATTACTAACTTATCCGGTTTTAATGGCGGCAGATGTACTTATTCAAAGAGCCGTGAAAGTGCCTGTAGGTAAAGATCAGGAGCAACATTTAGAGATGGCTAGGAATTTTGCGGAAAGATTCAATCACCGATACGGCAACGTACTTCCGCTTCCTTATGCATTTAATTATGGCGACGAACTAATTAAAATTTTAAGCTTGGATGGAAATGGAAAAATGAGCAAGAGTGAAAATCAGATGGCTACTATTTTTCTGGCCGACGATGATGAAAGTATTCGCAAAAAAATCATGAAAGCCAAAACAGATCAGGGGCCTGAGCTGCCCAACTCAATTAAACCCGATTATATTCAAAACCTGTTTACCCTGATGAAACAAGTAAGTTCCGCAGAAACATTCCAAAAATTTGAAGCGGACTTTAATGCAAGTAGTGTAGGCAATTGTATTATTCGCTATGGAGATATGAAAAAGCAATTGGCTGAAGATATGGCTCGTTTTATCCATCCAATAAGAGAAAAAGCAGCAGACATTCAAAATGACGAGGTATTATTACAAAAATTAATCAAACAAGGGGCAGATAAAGCCAGGGCAAGGGCTTCAGAAACACTTAAAATAATAAGAGAAGCAATTGGTTTGAATAATTAAGCATATTTAAACTAAAATCAGATTAGATTCATTATGTTGCAACGCTTAAAACAGCAAAATTGAAATGGCAAAACCAAAAAAACCTAAACACGTAGCGATAGCCGGTAATATTGGCGCAGGTAAAACAACCTTAACAGAGATGTTGAGTAAACATTATCGCTGGATTCCACAGTTTGAGAATGTAGATACCAATCCATATTTAATGGATTTTTATGAAGACATGCCTCGATGGAGTTTTAATCTACAGATTTATTTTTTAAACAGTAGATTAAATCAATTATTAGAAATTCAACATGGCACAGAAACGGTTATTCAAGACCGAACCATTTACGAAGATGCCAATATTTTTGCACCTAATTTGCATGAAATGGGCTTGATGAGTAAGAGAGATTTTGATAACTATTATCAATTCTTTCAAACATTAAAAACCATGGTTCAACCACCAGATTTGCTCATTTATTTAAAAGCATCGGTTCCAACTTTGGTTGCTCAAATTCAAAAAAGAGGAAGGGAATACGAAGAAAATATTCGTTTGGATTATTTAAAAAAACTAAATGAGTATTATAATAAATGGATTGATGGTTATAAAGAAGGTCAGTTGTTGATTATTGACTGCGATAAAAATAAATTTTCCGAAAATGAGGAACAATTTGGCGAAATTATTACTAAAGTTGATGGCATGTTGTTTGGCTTATTTTAATTCCCTTTTTAAAATCCGTTTAAATGAAATATGAAGAACTGATTCAGCATCATTCAGCAGAATTGATTGAGAAGTTGGTATCATTTGTAATTAGTAAAGATCCAGTTGAAATATTATTTAATTTTGAAGATGACGATCAATGGGCTATCTTATCGATGCACCAATACGAAGAAGATTTAGAAATTTCTTTGCGCTTGCATCCAAATCAACAATTTGATTTATACTTAGGGTATTATGATGATGAAGATGATTTTCATGAACTAATTCATGACTTGAATCAAGCAGAAATAGATCAACTGCCCGAAGGGCTTAAAAAATTAATGAAGAAAGTAGTTGAAGATGAAAAAGGAATGCGTATTGCAGGAAATTTTTTATCTAAATAATTTACCATGAAAAAAATAAGGCAATATATTTTAGGTACTGTTATTAATGGGCTCTTTTTCTTATTGCCTGTTTTAGTATTTGCTTATTTAATTGAGAAGATATTTTTGCCCATACAAACGATTATTCGCAAAGCATCGGAAAACTTATCTATTGAACATTTATTTGGACGGTCAATACTTACAATTCTTACTATAATTAGTATTATTTTCTTATGTTTTTTGGGTGGTTTGTTGATGCAATTGTCTTCGATAGGTAAATTGAAAACTTGGATTGAAGAAAATGTATTAAGGTTTACTCCTGGCTATCTTTTTATCAAAGAAATTATTGGAGAAAAATTAAATTACCAAGGTGATGAAAATAAGCAATTACCTGTATTTGTTTTCTTTGATGACAATTGGGTGGCAGGGGTTTTAACAGAATTTTCTAAAGAAAATGATATTGCAGTTGTATACTTACCCGGAAGCCCAAATTTTAATGAGGGAACAGTTTGTATGGTAAAAATCAATCAAATTAAATTGCTCCCTTATAAATTGGATAAGTTCAAAATAATGATTCAAAGATTTGGTTTTCATTTTTCAGAAATTAATATCGATCAATTACCAACTTTATAAAAAAATGCCCCCAATTTCTTGGAGGCAAGAGCAAACAATCGAAAAAAAAGTCTAGCTCTCTTGTTTTAAGCTTTTGGTGCTGCAGCCAATATTTCAGGAGTAACTCCTGCTGCATATTTTTCAAAGTTGTTTATAAATTCCTTTGCTAATTTGTTGGCAGTATTGTCGTAGGCAATTGTATCCTTCCAAGTGTTGCGTGGATTCAACATTTCTGCAGGTACATTCGGACAGTTAGTTGGCATTAGCATTCCAAAAACTGGATGCTTTGACATTTCAACATTGTCTAAATCTCCATTTAATGCAGCTGAAATCATTGCCCTTGTAAAACTCAATTTCATTCGATTTCCAACACCATAACTTCCACCACTCCATCCAGTATTAATCATCCAAACATTTACATTGTGTGCTTTCATTTTTTCACCCAACATGGCTGCATACTTTCCTGGATGTAAAGGCAGAAATGGAGCACCAAAACATGCACTAAAAGTAGATTTTGGCTCTGTTACCCCGGCTTCAGTTCCAGCAACTCTAGCAGTATACCCGCTGATGAATTGGTACATTGCTTGTCCTGGGCTCAATTTACTAATTGGAGGTAAAACTCCATATGCATCACAGGTTAAGAAAAATAAGTTTTTAGGAAGTCCTCCAATGCTTGGTTCTATTGCATTAGAAATAAAATGCAATGGATAACTTACTCGTGTATTTTCTGTAATTCCTTTAAAGTTAAAATCTATTTCATTGGTTCCTTCAACAAATCCAATATTTTCTACTAGCGCACCTGGTTTGATGGCCCTGAAAATTTCAGGCTCTTTCTCTTCACTTAAATCGATGGTTTTGGCATAACAACCACCTTCAAAATTAAATACAGATTGATTGGTCCATCCGTGTTCATCATCTCCAATTAATTTTCTTTCAGGATCTGCACTTAATGTGGTTTTACCTGTTCCACTTAACCCAAAAAAAACAGCAACATCACCATCATTGCCCATATTGGCACTGCAATGCATACTCAATACTTTATGTTCTTGGGGTAGAATATAATTGAGTACAGAAAAAATACCTTTCTTCATTTCGCCAGTATATCCTGTTCCTCCAATTAAAATGGTTTTATGTTTGAAAGAAACAATGGCAAAATTTTCCTGACGAGTACCGTCTACTATTGGATCTGCTTTAAAACCTGGAGCTTGAATTATATGCCAATCTGGTTGGAAATTGGATAACTCATTTTCATCTGGTCTTAAAAACATATTATGAGCAAATAAATTGCTCCAAGGATTTTCATTAATTACACGAATATTTAATCGATAATTTTGATCTGCACACGCAAATGCATCTCTAACCCATATTTCTTCTTGCTTACTTAAATAATCAAGCACTTTTGTTTTTAACTGCAAGAAGCAATTTTCATCAACGGCAATATTGTAATTATTCCAATGAACTGTATCACTTGTAATTTCATCTTTTACAATGAATTTATCAAGCGGGCTTCTTCCAGTAAATTTTCCAGTTTTAATACAAAGAGCACCTGTATTATTTAAAACACCTTGGCCTCTTGAAACTGCTTGTTCAATCAATTCTTCTGGAGAAAGTTGATAATGGATTCCTGTATTTACCGTTAAGCCTATTTGCAAGAGTTTCTTTGCATCCAATCGAATGATGGGTGATATCATATGCGAACAATCGTTAGTTAGGAAGCAAAAGTAATATGTTTACTAATTACTTGTACATAATTGTTTAGCACTTTTACGTTGTTTTTATTCATTGATTTTATAAAACCCTTCGAAAAAATCAAAAAAATTGGGCAATTTTCGCTGCGTTATTAAATTATTTCAAATATTGTTGAAGGATTTATAAAAAAAAGCCAGCCCAATTGATTTTAATCACAAATCTACCCTTTAGCAAGTATTTTTGCTCAAACGCAGTTGCAATGGCAGAAAATGGAGTAAAAGGTTTGATTTCGGTTGATAATTTAAGGGATTTTAGATCAATCGTTGGCGAATCAAATGTGCTAGTAGATGAAGAATCCCTGTTACATTATGGGCATGATCAAACTGAAATATTACAATATTATCCAGAACTAGTTATTAAACCTGGTTCAACCAAAGAAGTTGCAGCAATTATGCAGCTATGCAACAAACACATCATTCCAGTAACACCAAGAGGTGCTGGTACCGGATTAAGCGGAGGGGCATTACCTCATTTAGGAGGAGTTGTACTTTCCACTGAAAGATTAAATAGCATATTATCAATTGATGAACGCAATTTGCAAGTAACCACTGAGCCTGGAGTAATAACAGAAGTTTTGCAGAATGCAGTAAGAGAAAAAGGATTGTTTTATCCTCCAGATCCAAGCAGCAAAGGGAGTTGTTTTATAGGGGGAAATATTGCAGAAAATAGTGGCGGACCAAAAGCAGTAAAATATGGTGTTGTAAAAGATTATGTACTAAACTTAGAATTGGTTTTACCTACTGGTGAAATAATTTGGACAGGTGCCAATGTATTAAAAAATTCAACTGGATATAACCTAACACAATTATTAGTTGGAAGTGAAGGCACATTAGGTATTGTAACTAAAATTGTATTAAAACTTATCCCCTATCCAAAGTTCGACTTATTGATGCTTGTTCCATTCTCTTCTTTAGAAAATGCAAGTGCAGCTGTTAGTGCTATATTCAGAGCTGGCTTTGTTCCGAGCGCTTTGGAATTGATTGAAATTGATGCATTGATGATTGTTAGTAAAATGGTAGATAGCAATGCAATTCCGGTAAATGATACCATTGCAGCTCATTTAATTATTGAAGTAGATGGTAATAATCAGGAAGTGCTTATGAATGAGATGGAAGCGATTGCTGAATTACTTACTCAATTTGATGCAGGTGAAATTTTCTTTGCTGATGATGCACAACAAAAAGAAGCATTATGGAAGCTTCGTAGAAGAGCTGCTGAAGCTGTTAAACTAAACGGTTACACAATTGAAGAAGACACCGTGGTTCCAAGAGCAGAACTTCCTGCTTTAATTAAAGGTGTAAAAGCTTTGGGTTTACTACATGGTTTCAAAGCTGTATGTTATGGACATGCGGGGGATGGTAATCTTCATGTAAGAATTAATCATCCAACAATAAAAAATAGTCACGGAAATGAAGAAATGACCCTAATTTTAAAAGAACTATTTGAATTAGTAAAAAGCTTAGGTGGCACAATTAGTGGAGAGCATGGTATTGGATTAATACAGAAACCCTATATCCACACCGTTTTTAATGAAACAACTATTTATTTGATGAAGGGAATTAAAAAAACATTCGACCCAAATAATATTCTAAATGCCGGTAAAATTTTTGATTAATTCAACACTATATTTTTATAAAAAACTTTTTATGAAGAAGCTTTTACTACTATTATTTATTGCCCTAGTAAGTGTACAAATTACAAATGCACAAGAAGAAAATAATACACCTAAAGGATTCAATACTAACAAAGTATTTATTGGTACAAGTATCAATCTTGGTTTATCAAATAATTTTTTCAATATAGGTCTCAACCCTGAAATTGGTTATAGTTTAAATGAATGGCTTGATGCAGGATTTGTAGCGAATCTAAATTATTACACACAAAGTAGCTCTATTACGAAAGATAAAAATTTTAATTACGGAGCTGGTGGATTTTTAAGAATTTGGCCAGTAAATTTTTTACACCTTCAAATACAACCCGAATACAATTGGATAAGTTCAACCAGAACATTTAATAATGGAAGTCCATCTGCTAGTTTTAATTATAATGCAGGCAGTTTATTGGCTGGTATTGGATATGGGTCTAGGCAAATTGGAAGCAGGTTTTCTCACTTTACTATAATGATTGATATATTACAGCAATTTAACTCACCATATAGAGACCAGTATGGCGATCCACAACCTGTTTTTAGAGCTGGATTTGGTGTTTACCTCAAGCCAAAACGTTAATAGCTTCTTCTGCAGACGAACAAATAATTAATCGCTCTTTCCAATTTTCATATAAGAATCCTTGCTCTTGCATCATATTGATATGTGCAACTAAATGATCATAATAATTGGCACAGTTCATTAATATTATTTTCTTACTATGAATTTTTAGCGTGTTCCAAGTTAGCATTTCAAAAAGTTCATCTAGTGTTCCATTACCACCTGGTAAAACAATGGCAGCATCGCATAATTCATACATCATTTTTTTTCTCACATGCATATCGGCTACTACCCTTAAATCGGAAATTCCCTTATGTTGTTGCTCCCATTCTACTAATAGTTCAGGAATTATTCCAATTACTTCTCCATTCCCTTCCATCACAGCATCAGCAATTGCTCCCATCAATCCAACATTTCCACCTCCATAAATAAGGGTAATTTGGCTTTGGGCCATTAACTTCCCTAAATTCCTTGCTTCAATTAAGAATAAAGGATTGTTACCAGATTTTGAGCCACAAAAAACCGCTAAACTATTTACTTTCATAAAACTGTTTTATAAGGAGCAAAATACCTGAAATATTTTTACTACTTTACAAAATAGTTTATTTAACGATTAAATATGAACCATGTCGCCATTATTTCTTTTCTCATTTGTTATCGCCTACTTTCTAATTCTACTAACTGTAGCCTGGTATACTGGAAAAAACAGTGACAATCATTCTTTTTTTATTGGCAATAAAAATAGTAATTGGATGTTGGTTGCATTTGGTATGGTAGGAACCTCATTAAGTGGAGTAACATTTGTAAGTGTTCCAGGTGCTGTTGCCAAAGAATCATTTGCCTATTTTCAAATTACCATTGGGTATTTATTTGGATATTTGATGATTGCTTATGTTTTGCTACCACTTTATTATAGATTGAACCTTACATCGATCTATAATTACTTGAGTGCTCGATTAGGTTATAATTCATATAAAACGGGATCTTCTTTTTTTATTCTTTCTAGGGTTTTAGGCGCAACTGCAAGACTTTATTTAGTAGTTAATATTTTACAAGAAGCCATATTGGATAGTTTTCATATCCCTTTTTGGGCAACTACTTTAATTATTCTTGCAATGATTTTATTATATACTTATGAAGGTGGAGTGAAAACTATTGTTTACACAGATACGCTTCAAACTACTTGTATGTTGGCAGGATTGGTGATTTGTGTATTTTATATTTTGAATCAACTACATATGGGATTTGGAGAAAGTTTGCAAGCAATGAACAACAGAGGCTATGCTAAAATATTTGTAACAGACCCCAATAGTAAATTCTTTTTTCTAAAACAAATTTTAGCTGGTGCTTTTATCACGGTTACCATGACGGGTATGGATCAAGAAATGATGCAAAAAAATATTTCTGTAAAAACATTAAAGGATTCTCAAAAAAATGTTATTTCCATGGCTATTGTTTTAATGTTGGTCATCCTTATTTTCTTATTTTTAGGAGGCTTATTGTATATGTATGCCGATACTTTACAAGTAACAGCAATTGGAGATAAAATTTTTCCAACCATTGCGTTGCAGCATATGCCACCGTTCGTTTCTGTAATTTTTATCATTGCATTAATTTCGGCTTTATTTCCAAGTGCAGATGGTGCTATTACTGCTTTAACTTCTTCATTCTGTATAGACATTTTAGGCATTCAAAGAAGAGCCGATTTAAGTGAAGCACAACAGAAAAAAATAAGGCAAAGAGTACATTTAAGTTTTGCAGCCGTTTTTTTATTATTTGTAATGGTTTTTAAATGGGTGAATGACCCTAGTATGATTGGATTATTATTAAAAATAGCAGCCTATACTTATGGTCCTTTATTGGGATTATTTACTTTCGGTATTCTTACCAAAAAAATGGTAAATGATCGATTGGTTCCTTACATATGTATTTCTGCTCCTATTATTTGTTTCTTTCTAGATAAATACCAAAAATTATTATTTGGATCATTCGAACTTGGTTTGGAGTTACTAATCATTAATGGAACTATAACATTTATAGGTTTACTATTGATTGCTAAAAAAAGCACGCAACCTGCATCGGCATAAAAGTAAAATTCATGGAAATAATTAACGAGTTGGCACAATCCTATGCCGATTTACTGTCTTCGCCCGAATCTCCTGAATTGGCTGCCATTAATAAGCAAACCTTCGCATCACATCCAAAAGCTCATATGCTTTCCGGTAAAATTCAAGGTCAGTTTTTGAGTTTTATTAGCAGTATTTTACAACCAAAATATATTCTTGAAATTGGAAGTTTTACAGGCTATAGCGCAATTTGCCTTCTAAAAGGCTTGCGAGCTGAAGGTCATTTACATACAATAGAAATCAGGGAAGAAGATGCCGATACTGCTGAAGCAAATTTTATGAAATACAATGCAAATAAGCAGGTAACTTTACATCGCGGAAACGCTCTAGACTTTATTGAAAAACTTCCCTATGAGTGGGACTTGGTGTTTATAGATGCTGATAAAACAGCTTATATTAATTACTATGAATTGTTAGTACCAAAATTATCGGTTAGAGGTATTATTTTGGCTGATAATGTATTGTTTCACGGAGAGGTATTGAGCCCAACCATTTCAGGAAAAAATGCAAAGGCAATACACGCTTTTAATGAGCATGTTCAAAACGACCCAAGAACAGAACAAGTGATTTTGACCATTAGAGATGGTATCACGTTGATTAAAAAGAAAAACGAATGAAGTATTTTATTTCCATATTGTTGATGTTATTTTCAAATTCAGTTGTATTTTCTCAATCCGATAAAGTAGCACTATACATAGTTCAATTCAATGAAATTGCTGTTAAAGAAATGATTAGAACAGGTGTACCTGCTTCTATCACGTTAGCGCAAGGTATTTTAGAATCTCAGTCAGGAGAAAGTGATTTAGTAAAAAGGTCTAATAATCATTTTGGTATTAAATGCAAACCTGAATGGACTGGAGATAAAACCTATCACAACGATGATAAAAAAGGAGAATGTTTTAGAGTTTATATTTCCGCTGAAGCATCTTTTATAGATCATTCCGATTTTTTAAAAACAAGATCACATTATAATTTTCTTTTTAGTATTGATCCATTAAATTATGTAGCATGGGCCAATGGATTGAAGAAAGCAGGCTATGCAACGCTTTCAACTTATCCCCAAAAATTAATTAACCTAATTAAAGACTACAATTTAAATGATTACACCAAAGCAGCATTAATTGCATTATCTAAAATTGATACACAAAATAATAAATAAGATGTCTGAAGTTACCTTATTCGATAAAACATTTGAATCCTATTTACCAGAGTCTTTGATTCAAGAAAAAATTAAAGAGTTGGCCCAACTTATCAATAAAGATTATGCTGGTAAAAAGCCACTCTTCATTGCAATACTTAATGGTTCTTTTATGTTTGCAGCTGATCTTTTTAAATCAATCAATTTAGAAGCAGAGATCTGTTTTATTAAATTAGCTTCTTACAAAGGATCGAAATCTACCGGCAATGTAATTACTTCTATTGGGCTTGATGCAGATTTAAATCATAGACATGTTATTATTTTAGAAGACATTATTGATACTGGTAAAACATTGCATGAATTTTTACCTCAATTGGCAAATCAGCAACCATCCTCGCTTAAAGTGGCTGTTCTTTTACATAAACCTGATGCAACACTTTATCCAATTAAAATAGATTATTGCTGTTTTTCTATACCCAACAGATTTGTATTAGGTTACGGATTAGATTATGATGGATTTGGTAGAAACTTAAAAGAGATTTATCAATTAAAAGGATCAGCATAAATTGATGTAGAATGCTATAAGTTGTTTAATTTTTATTGCATACCTAATGAAAATATTCATTTGGCTTACCATTTTTTATTTTTTATACGGAAGTGTATATAGCCAGTATTATCTTCGTGGTGAAGTAAAAAACGAAATCGGGCAAACACTCGAAGGTGTAAAAATCAATCTTAAGTCTAAGGGCAGCATCCCCTATTTTAGTGGCAACACTGGTTCATTTGGAATTTCGCTTAATTCCATAGAAGACAGTATTTTTTTCAGTTTCAATGGGTATGAAATATTTCATGCTTTTATTGACACTAGAAAATTTCAGAGCATCAAACTCAAAATGCTTCCCTTAACTGCTCAGCTTTACAACAAAAAATTGGTTTCATCCATTGCTGATTTACCTACAAAGGAATACTTTACCAATTCTGTATTAGGAGAAAGTTATGCTGAAATCATAGAAAATAATTTCATCAATACAAAGCAATATCCAGAAACCGGTTTTGCATTAAATATTGATAAAGCTTCTTATAGTAATGTAAGACGATTTCTGTCGAATGAAATGTTTGTTCCGGCAGATGCAATTAGAGTAGAAGAAATGTTGAACTATTTTAATTTTTCAACAATCAAGAAAACAGATCAATCAATTGGCTCTTTTGTATGCAACACTCAAATCACTTCCTGCCCATGGAACCCTAACAATCAATTATTATTCGTTAATATAGTAGCACCAAAATTAAATTTAGACAGTGTTCCTCCTTCCAATTTAGTTTTTTTGATTGATGTATCTGGTTCAATGGATAAGCCCAATAGACTTCCGTTATTACAATCCGCATTCAAATTACTTGCCAATAACTTAAGAGAAATAGATACATTAAGTATTATTACTTATGGTGGAAATGTAGCAGTAGCCTTAGGTGCAACTTCAGGAGCAGAAAAGAAAAAAATTAACGATGCCATCGATTCTTTGAGTGCATTTGGAGATACTCCAGGAGAAGATGCAATTAAAGTAGCATATTCAATTGCTAAAAGTAAATTTATTCCAAAAGGCAATAATCGAGTAATATTAGCTACAGATGGCGATTTCAATGTAGGCCAAACTTCAGAAAAAGAGTTAGAAGACCTCATTAGTAGTTATCGTAAAACGGGCATTTACCTTACTTGTTTGGGAGTTGGAATGGGCAATTATAAGGATAGCAAATTAGAGGCATTGTCTAAAAAGGGGAATGGTAATTTTGCCTATATCGATCAAATACGAGAGGCTGAAAAAATAATGGTTAAAGAATTTACTCAAACTTTGTTTGCTGTAGCCAATGATGCATTTGTGAAGTTAAAATTCAATAATACTGTTGTGAATCAATATCGTTTAATTGGATATGATAATAAAAAAAATAGCATTTTGGATACGAGTAGCCAGTTAGAAGGTGGAGAAGTGGGCAGTGGGCATTCCTCCATGGCCATTTTTGAAATAGACACTAAAAAAGACAGTACAATAAATGAGCAATCCATTGCTTCAATAAGCATTCAATATAAAAAGCCATTTGATTCTTCCATATGGAAACAAAATTTTATTACAACTAATCATTTCCAATTAATAGAAAGTACAGATGCTTCCTACCGTTTTGCGGCATCAATAGCTGCATTCGGATCAATATTAAAAAAATCAAAGTACTTTGGTAAATATAGTTACAACGATGTTTATCAATTAGCAGCTTCCTCTATCATCGATGATGATTTGATGAAAAAAGAATTCTTAACACTCATTCAAAAAGCAATTAAAGTGTACCAACCAGATAAAAGAAAAAACAATTAACTAAAAGCTTCCTTCACTCTATCAAAAAAACTTTTCTCTCCTTTTGCAGGATTGGGTTTAAAATTACTGCTATTGGTCATTTTCTCAAGGGCTTCTTTTTCTTCAGTACTAACAGACTGAGGTGTCCATATATTTACATTGATTAATTGATCTCCACGGTGATAACCTTGAACTTCCGGAAATCCCTTGCCTTTTAATCTAAATATTTTTCCGCTTTGAGTACCTGGTGGTATTTTTATTTTTGCTCTTCCATCAATAGTAGGAACTTCTACACTAGTTCCAAATACCGCATCAGGAAAAGTAATATGTAAATCATAAGCAACATTCAATCCATCTCTATGTAACTCATCATGCGCTTCTTCTTCAATCTGAATAATTAAATCGCCTGGACTACCCCCTCTTGCACCAGCATTTCCTTTTCCACCCATACTTAATTGCATTCCTTCTTGAACACCTGCTGGAATTTCTATAGCTATCGTTTCTTCTCCATAAACCCTTCCATCCCCTTTACATACGCCACATTTTGAAGTAATAGTACTTCCTTCTCCATTACATGTTGGGCAAGTGGTAACAGTTTGCATTTGTCCTAAAAATGTACTAGTCACTTTTCTCACTTGACCACTTCCACCGCAGGTACCACAATTTTGTGTACTGTTTTTATCTTTAGCACCACTACCTGCGCAAGAAGTACAAGACACATGCTTTTTTACTTTTACATTTTTTGTTACCCCTTTTGCAATTTCTTCATAGGTCAATTTCAGTTTAATACGCAAGTTGCTCCCTCTTTGTCCTCGAGCTCTAGAAGCACCACCTCCACGGCTTCTTCCTCCACCGCCAAAAAAACTTCCAAAAACATCGTCTCCAAAAATATCCCCAAACTGACTAAAGATATCATTCATATCCATACCGCCAGGATGTCCGCCGCCGCCAGTTCCTGGACCAAAAGCCGCATGACCATAACGATCGTATTTAGCTTTTTTGTCGGCATCACTTAAAATTTCATACGCTTCTGCAGCTTCCTTAAATTTTTCTTCTGCAGATGCGTCTCCTGGATTTCTGTCAGGATGGAACTGCATGGCAACTTTGCGATATGCTTTTTTTATTTCTTCAGCAGTAGCAGATTTGCTAACCCCCAATATTTCGTAAAAATCTCTTTTAGCCATAAAATATTTATTTTCCTACTACTACTTTAGCAAATCGAATAATCTTGTCGTTTAGATAGTACCCTTTCATTACTTCATCAATTACTTTGCCCTTTAATGCATCAGATGGAGCAGGAATTTCAGTAATTGCCTCATGTTTTTCTACATCAAAATCTGCTTCGATACTTTCCATAGCTTTAACTCCTTTTTGGAGCATGGCTGATCTAAGCTTATTAAATACCAGTTGAATCCCTTCTTTTTGTACCGTAATATCATCAGAAGCTTGTAACTGCTTTTCAGCTCGATCACAATCATCTAAAACATCTAAAAAAGAAACAATTACCTCCTTTCCCGCTGATTGAATTAAATCCAAGCGCTCTTTGGCTGTTCTTCTCCTAAAATTGTCGAATTCTGCCATTAAACGCAGGTATTTATCCTTTTGCTCTTGTAATTCAGCTGCTAATTTTTCAATTGCTGACTCTTCGGCTACAACTTCATTCAGCAGCGTGGTTCCGGCTGCATTTTCGTCAGCATTCAGGCCCATTCCTTCCATTTTTTCAGGTGATTCGCTATTATTGGTCATTTCTTGCTCTTCCATATTATATTTATCTTGAATTCCCTAGTAGGCAAATATTTTGCCACGCACAGAAAAGGGAAAAAATGACAGATAGCCAGCCCCTATATTTGTAGAATGATTAAAGTTTACCTCAAACAAAAGATTGCTCCAAGAATTGCCAATGGCCACCCATGGATATACGGAAATGAGGTAGATCGGATTGCTGGTGTCACAGAACCCGGCGACTTGGTTGAAGTACACTTTTCGGATGGAAAATTGGCTGGCATAGGGTTTATTAATCCAAAATCACAAATATTAATTCGATTACTCACGAGGAAACTGGAAATAATTGACGAACAATTCTTTTTAAATAGAATTCAATCTGCCTGGAATTATCGACAAAAGACTGGTTATACCGAAAACTGCAGATTGTTTTTTGGCGAAGCCGATCTATTACCTGCTTTGATTATTGATAAATTCAATGACTATTTTGTCATACAAACACTTGCGCTGGGTATTGAAAAATGGAAACCTTCAATCGTAAAAGCATTAAATTCTATATTTTCTCCTAAAGGAATTTATGAAAGAAATGATGTTCCTGTTAGAATATTAGAAGGATTAGAACTTCAAAAAGGATTTCTATCTGATCCTTTCAATACAAATATCATCATTGAAGAGAACGGATTGAAATTTTGTGTTGATATAGAAAACGGACAAAAAACAGGGTATTTTCTCGACCAACAAGATAACCGAAGAGCCATTCAACATATTGTAAAAAATGCCGAAGTATTGGGAGCATTCACTTATACAGGTACATTTGAAATTCATGCTGCGAATTATGGCGCCAAATCAGTTTTAGGCATTGATATATCCGAACAAGCGGTAGCACAAGCCAATAAAAATGCTGCATTAAATGGTTTAGCAGATATATGCAAATTCGAAACAATGAATGCTTTTGATGTATTAAAGGATTGGTCAAAAGATGGGCCAAAATATGATGTGGTGATGCTAGATCCACCAGCATTCACTAAGAGCAGAGAAAATATTCATAAAGCAGTTACTGGTTATAAAGAGATAAATTTAAGAGGCATGAAACTATTAAGAAACGGCGGTTTTTTGGTAAGCTCTAGTTGTACTAATCTAATAAGTCCTGATATGTTTTTACAAACGATTGATATGGCGGCTAAAGATGCCAGAAAAAGAATCAGGCAAGTTGTTTTTAATGCACAATCCTCCGACCACCCAATCATTAGAGGTATTGACAATACCAATTACCTGAAATTTCTGATAGTAGAAGTAAGTGATCGTTAAAAATTATTCTTAGCATTATAGCCATTTTTTGTAAGTATTATTTTCAAAATACGTACAAGCTATTATACAATCTAAAAAATGAAAAACACAATCACATCAGTACTGTTTTTGATACTAGGTTTCACTACCATCAGTCTTGAAGCGCAAACCCATTTAAGAAAAAAGCATTTCAACACCAATAAATCTGGATTAGCCATTCAGGGCTATGATCTAGTTGCATACTTTGAAAGCAGTAAAGCAATTGAAGGCAAACAGTCTCTTAATCTAATAGTAGATGGTATTACGTACTATTTTTCTTCAACAGAGAACAAAGAGTTATTTAGAACGAATCCTTCTAAGTACGAGCCTCAATATGGGGGATGGTGTGCTTATGCAATGGGTGCATCTAATGAGAAAGTAGAAATAGATCCAGCCACTTTTAAAATAATAAATGGTAAACTTTATTTATATTACCATACATGGGTAAATAACACATTAACGAAATGGAATAAAGAAGAAGCAGCTTTAAAAGCAAAAGCTGAAAACAACTGGACCAAAATGTATCATTAATTAAAAAATAGTTATAATTTAAGCCCAAAATAGTTCGAATGGAAATCGGCAGAAACGAACAAAAAGCAACAGTTTGGGTCAATGAATATTCAGATATATTGTATAACTATGTAGTTCAAAGAGTGAAAGATACTCATATTGCAAAAGACCTTGTTCAAGAAACTTTTTTAGCAGCTTGGAGAAATATAGATAATTACAATGGTGAAGCATCTGTAAAGACTTGGCTATTTACTATATTAAAGAACAAAATAATTGATCATTACCGAAAAGCTGCAACTAGATTAACAGATGAGTTGGCCGAAACAGAAGCGGATCAATCCGTTTTTTTTGATCCGTCTAACAATTGGGATAAAAATGCTTATCCAATGGATTGGGGTGCAAAGCCTGAAGGCAATTTAGAATCCAAAGAATTTTATTCGATATTGGCAAAATGTAAGAATAAATTGAAGGAAAATCAAGCTGCTGTTTTCAATTTGAAATATATAGATGACTTAACAAGCGAAGAAATTTGTAAGGAATTAAACATTACAGCGTCTAACTATTGGGTACTTATTCATCGTGCCAAAATTCAATTAAGGTCTTGTTTAGAGTCTAATTGGATATTAAAATAATCTGTTTATGGGTATCAATTGTAAAACAGCAGTAGAATATATTTCAAAAAAAGAGGAAGGTAAGCTTTCCTTGGTTCAACAGTTTCATCTTTGGCGCCATTTGGCTATATGTTATTTATGTAAAAGATTTGACAAACAGAATAAAATTATTATTGATAGTATAAAGATCCATTCATCTAAAAATTTCGTAAGTGAACAACTCAATATAGAAGAGAAGCAATCAATTATTACCGTTTTAGAAAAAAATATTTAAACCATTTTGATCCTTTTTTGTAAGGCGTTTTATACCTATACGTTTAAATAAAAAAAAGCTGATGCTTACCAAAAATCAAACCCGTTTAGCTTGGATACTTCGATTAATAGCAACTGTTATAATGCTACAAACCTTGTATTTTAAATTTACAGGTGCCGAAGAATCTGTTTATATTTTCTCTACCTTAGGGATAGAACCCTATGGCAGAATTGGTTCAGGTATTGGAGAATTGATTGCTTCGATATTGATACTTATACCATCTACAACAGCCATTGGGGCATTATTGGCTGTAGGAGTAATGAGTGGAGCTATTATGGCTCATTTAACTAAATTGGGGATTGAAGTACAAAATGATGGCGGGCAGTTATTTATTTACGCATTACTTGTTTTTATTTCCAGTGCATTTTTAGTATTATTATACAAAAATCAATTGATCAAAATTATTCAAAAAATCAAAAAATAAGTAATGCAACTCATTGCCCCTATTCAAGAATTATTTTTACAAATTGACTACACACTGACTTTATTAAGTAATGAAGTCTATACCAAACCAAGTAAACTATTATACAACGCCTCAATAGGTCAGCACGTTCGCCATATAATTGAACTATATATTGAATTAAATAATGGATACGAAAATGGAACCGTTAATTATGAATTAAGAAAAAGGAGTTATCAAATTGAAACAGATACTCATTTTGCAAGCGATCAAATAAATGCTTTACTCAAAAAAATAAATAAACCAGATAAGCCATTATTATTAGCTACCGATTATACAAAAACAGATATCGATACAATTACAGTTCAAACAAATTATTATAGGGAGTTGATTTATAATTTAGAACATACAGTGCATCATATGGCATTGATGAGAGTGGCGATTAATGAATATACAAATATTGAATTAGATGCTTCATTTGGTGTGGCCGTATCTACATTAAAACACAAGGAAACAGTAGCATGTGCACAGTAACATTTATTCCCACTCAATCTGGCATAGTAATTACTTCAAATAGAGACGAGCATGTTAATCGCGGAAAAGCCATTGCCCCTGCAAAAATAAAATCCAAAAAAGTAGAAATAATATATCCAAAAGATCCAGACGCAGGAGGTACTTGGATAGCTACCAAGAATAATGGAGATACCATTGTTTTATTGAATGGAGCATTTGAAAAACATATCGTCAACCCACCTTATGCTAAAAGCCGGGGATTGATTTTACTAGAAATTTTTGAGTTGACCAATTTTTGTGATTCAATTCTAAATTATAGTTTAGTTAATATTGAACCATTTACAATAGTATATTTTACAGGCAATCATTTATTTGAATTTAGATGGGATGGTCTCAACAAATACATGAAAGAACTAGATAATAAAGAAGCTCATATATGGTCTTCTGCTACTTTGTATGATGATGAAATGACTAATAAAAGGAAAGAATGGTTTAATAAATGGTGCTTGGAACATCCTGCACCCACTCAAGAGGAAGCAATTGATTTTCATTTAACAGCAGGAGAAGGCAATACAGAAGTAGCTGTGAAAATGAATAGAAATAATGAATTGTTTACTGTAAGTATCAGCTCGATACTTATTGGAAATGATTTCAATGATTTTAAATATATTGATTTATTTAAAAATGAAACCAGTATTGAACGAATTTATTCTTCCAAAAATCTAAGTCCAATTTTATAAAAGGACACCAAATGCAATACATTAGAAAAAAAATAATAAAAATAACCAATTGGGAATATTGGCCATTTGATTTGGTATATCTTCCTATTTACTTTTATTGGGCTTGGCTTGCATTAAAAGCTAGGTCATTTTTTTTCTTTAATACAGCCAATCCTACTATTGAGAATGGAGGCTTTTTAATGGAAAGTAAGAAGAAAATTTATGACCAAATGCAAGCTGGCACCTATCCAAAAACAGAACTGGTTAAAGACCTGGCTTCACTCAATATTTGTATTCAGAAGATTGAAAAAAATGAAATTACTTTCCCTATAATTGCTAAACCAGATATAGGACTTAGGGGATTGCAAGTTAAGAAATTAAACAATATTGATGATTTATTAGCATATCATACTCATTCTAAAGTAGCCTATTTATTACAGGAATACATCAACTATAGCAATGAAGTGGGTATTTTTTTTTATAAAATTCCAGGAGATTTATATGGTAGTATATCAGGAATTGTTGGTAAAGAATTTTTAACCGTTATTGGTGACGGAAAATCTAACATTGAAGAATTAATTATTCAAAATGATCGTTTCTTTCTTCAATTAGATCAGCTTAAAAGTAATTATGGATCTGCACTCAAAAACGTTTTACCAAAAAATGATTTACTTACTTTAGTTCCTTATGGAAATCATGCAAGAGGAGCAAAATTTATCGATCTTACCCATTTATCAGATGCTCAATTAAACAATACTATCAATAAAATTTGTAGTAAAATTCCTCATTTTTATTTCGGCAGAATGGATATTAAATATAATACTTGGGAAGAACTAAAAGAGGGGAAATATTTTTCAATCATCGAATTAAATGGTGCAGGAAGCGACCCAACACATATTTATGATCCAAAACATTCTATCTTCTTTGCATGGAAAGAAATCATCAAGCATTTGAATATATTATTCAATATCAGTAGCATAAATAAAGTAAAAATGAAATTAGATTATATGACTACTAAAAACGGATTAGAAATGATAAAAGCCAATAAAGCACATCTAAAGCTAATCAGCCCTAAATCGTAATTTGTATCCGCACAAACTAGAATTACCTGATTACTTGAAATTTACCAGACTCAATAATTCTGCCACTTCTATCACGTAATTGAAAAATATACAGGCCTCTGTAATAGGCATCATTGAAGTAAATTGTAAGCTTAGAATCTGTTACAATAGAAGTAGCCATTTTTCTACCTATAAAACTGTAAATTTCAAGCGTGTAAGATTTATCAACTGATTTGTCAAATTCAAACTGAATAAATTGAGTAGCTGGATTGGGATAAAATTTTTGAATTTTTTGAGGTGAAGTGGCTACACTAAATATATTATCCACGAAGAAAGTGTCTGTGGTAAAACTACCACACACAACTAAGATCATACATAAAATACTTGTGTATAAAAATTTCATAAATAGATTCTACTTTTAAAAGTAGCGTATTTCACAAAATAAACAAAAAAATAAAAGGCGTTGACTCCTAATTATATAAAAATCAACGCCTTACTTATTAAATTAATACTTAATTAAGTCCTTCCAATGTTGTTTTGATTGCTTCGAAATTCGGAAGATCGCCTGGTGTAGCACAAACTTCAGCATATTGAACCGTGCCCTCTTTATCAACAACAAAAGCGGCTCTCTTACTTACTCCAGCCATTTCAAATGCAGGGAATGTTTCATATAAAACGCCATAAGCCTTAGCAGCTTCTTTATTAAAATCACTTAATAGAGGGAAGTTAAGATTTTGCTCCGCTTTAAATTTATCTAATACAAATAATGAGTCTACAGAAATTCCAAATACTTGGGCATTGGTTGAATTGTACACTGCAATATTGTCTCTAACATTGCACAATTCAGCAGTACATACTCCGGTAAAAGCCAAAGGGAAAAACAGAATTACTACATTTTTACCTTGCTGTTCCGTTAAACTTACTTTTTGTTTCTCTGAATTAAATAGAGAAAAATCAGGTGCTTTTTGTCCTTGTTGAATACTCATGATCTAGAATAAATTATAATGATTAAAATTGTTTAGCAAATATAAACACAAGAAACTAGAAATGGTTTCAATCGTATACATTAATATAGAACAAAGATTAGTCAATTTTTTATCCTTTTTAAACTATATAATAGAGGATATCAATTTCTAAAGTTAATATTGTAGCAAATATGAGTGCAGCATATATGTCAAGAATTAGCCTAGCAGTAGTCGCATTTTTTTTCCATATACAAATTAATGGTCAATTAATAATATTAACTAAAAATGATACTATTCAATCCAAAAAACCACTTACTAGTGTTTCAGTAAAGGGCACTAGAAAAATCAATACAAGCAAACTCACTAAACAAATATTTTCTGCAGATCAGTTTGATGTTGCAAAAGGAGGAAATGGAATTGATCTCATTAAAAATTTACCAGCAGTTTCAATCAATGCCGAAGGAACTTTTACTATGAGAGGGTCTACTGGAATTCAGGTGTTACTTAACGGGAAACCAATACTGCTAGATGCTACAAGTTTCTTATCTCAAATTCCTGCCAATTCAATTGATAAAATAGAAGTAATGAATACCCCATCAGCCAACTTTGATGCAGATGGCAGAGCAGGAATTATCAACATAATAACCAAAGAAGGAATAGCCAATGGCAGTTCCTATAATATCAATTTACAAGGAGGATTACCCTGCATTAATTGTTATGAGAATAAAAATGATCCAACAAGATTTGGTGCAGATATTGGCCTGAGTATTCGCTCAAGCAAATGGGATGTTAATTTTGCAACAAACTATCTAAGAAATGATATTGCAGGAAGAAGAGATGGGGATGCATCCACTTTAATTAATAATATTTATATTCAATTTCCAAGCAATGGAGAAAGAAGTTATTATCGATATAGTTATTCCATTAGAGCTAATATTACTTATACCATTAATAAACAAAATAATTTATCAGCGGGGTTTTTACAAAGTGAAAAAACACAATTTAGAACAGCTGATCTTATTTATAATAATTTAAAAAGTAATTTAACTACCAATAACATAATAAGCAATACCAACTATTTTAATCAAAATTTGGTAAATAAATATGGCAGATTTTTATTAGGCAATATAGATTACACACATGCTTTTCTAGATAAATCAACCCTAATTGGAACTGTATTGTTTGAAAAGGCATTGCTTAACGGTTTTACAAATAACTTAAATCTACTAAGCAATTTAAAAAAGGATAGCTTGGAATTTAGCCAAAATACAGGCAAAAGCCCGTTGAATGCTTACCGTTTAAAATTAGATTATGTAAAAGATATTGCAGATGGCAAAATTGAAGCTGGTATTCAATATAGAGATCAGTTTCAAACTGGCGAATATCTAGGTGTTCAGGCTATTATTGGAACTAGCCAATACATTACACTTCCCGAATTCAGTGATAATATTACTATTACTAACCGCATTATATCTGGTTATTTTCAAGTGATTCAAAAAAAATCTCTTTGGGAATATACTGTAGGACTTCGCTATGAATATGCTAATAGAAATTTTAAAGCAGCCAAGTCTATTAATTCAATTCCGCTTTTGCAAAATAATTTTTTTCCAAATTTTAATCTACTATATCAAGTTAAAGACCGTTATAAATTAAAGGCGGCTATTGCTAGAAGAGTGCAGCGAAATACCAATAACGAACTTAACCCGTATTTTGAACGTGAACATTCTGAAACACTTGAACAAGGAGATCCTTACTTATTACCTGAATTAGCTACTACCTATGAAATAGGATGGATCAAAGAATGGAATAAAGGTTCCTTCTCTCACACAATTTATTATCAAGCAATCAAAAACGTAATTTCAAGAACCAACAATGTTTACAATGATAGTATCATTAGAAGGATTTATACCAATTCAGGTAATGCTGATTTATTAGGAATGGAAGCTGGTTTAACAGCAAAAATTATTAGTTGGTGGCAATTGTATATTGGTGCAAATTTGTACCATTATTCCATCAAAGGAAGTTTATTTAATAATAGTGTTATCGTAAATAATAGCAACTGGGTATTTTCTATTAATACCAATCATACTATTAAATTAAGCCCTTCTATTAATACGCAATTCACTTTAAATTATCTTTCAGAAAAAGTTACTCCTCAAGGCAAAGATTCCTATTTTTTTCAGCCTAACTTATCTATTAAAAAATCCTGGGGAAATAAATATCTATTGACTTTTCAATGGCAAAATATAGCTTTTGGAAACATGAAAACAAACCAGCAGAGAATTACAACATCCGGGAAGGACTTTTTTACTTCTACCAATTATATTCAGGAAACCAATATAATGATGATTAATTTTGGAATCAATATTAATCAAGTAAATAAAAAAGCTAAACTACCAATAAGTGAATTTGGAGAAAGAGAATTTTAAAAATTCATTTCAGGCACATGATCAGGTACAATTAATTTACCAGCAGTTTTAGCAACAATTTCAGCAACAGTAACACCTGGTGCTCTTTCAACCAAATAAAATCCTTCCTGCCTAATATCTATTACAGCTAATTCTGTCACCACTTTTTTAACACAGCCTAAACCAGTAAGCGGTAATGTGCAAGTAGGCAATAACTTACTTTCCCCTTTAGGATTGGTATGCATCATAGCAACAATGATGTTTTTGGCACTTGCAACTAAATCCATTGCACCACCCATTCCTTTTACCATTTTACCAGGAATTTTCCAATTGGCAATATCCCCGTTTTCACTTACTTCCATAGCGCCTAAAACGGTTAGGTCAATTTTTCCTGCTCTGATCATTCCAAAGCTTTCTGCACTGTCAAAAAAAGAGCCGCCCGGTATTACAGTAACAGTTTCTTTACCTGCATTAATTAAATCAGCATCTACAAGTTCCTCTTCTGGATATGGTCCCATTCCTAATATTCCATTCTCGCTTTGAAAAATTACTTCAATTTCTTTTGGAATATAATTAGCTACCAATGTAGGAATTCCAATACCTAAATTCACATACATGCCATTTTGCAGCTCTTGTGCAATTCTTTTTGCTATACCGAATTTATCTAAAGCCATAAAATGCAAATTTAATTATCCTAATTGAACAGTTCTTTTTTCAATTCTTTTTTCATAACCAGTTCCTTGAAAAATTCGATGAACATATACTCCCGCTACATCTACTTGGTCTGGATCAATCTGCCCAGGATCAACCAATTCTTCTACTTCAACAATAGTAATGTCACCTGCTTTTGCCATAGAAGTAGAAAAGTTTCTTGTAGATTTCCTAAAAATAAGATTCCCCCTTGTATCTCCCTTCCAGGCTTTAATAATAGCAAAATCAGCTTTTAATGCATATTCCATCAAATACATCTTCCCATTAAAATTCCTTTCTTCTTTTCCTAATGCAATTTCAGTTCCATAACCAGCAGGAGTAAAAAATGCTGGAATTCCCATTCCACGCATTTCAATTCTTGTAGCAAGGGTACCTTGTGGAACCAAATCAACTGCTAATTCGCCGCTCAATAGTTGACGTTCAAATTCAGCATTCTCGCCAACATAACTGCTGATCATTTTTTTTATTTGCTTAGTTTTTAATAACAACCCTAATCCAAAATCATCAACCCCAGCATTATTAGAAATACAGGTTAAATTGGAAACTCCTTTTCTAACCAATGCAGAAATAGAATTTTCTGGAATGCCATTTAATCCAAACCCGCCTAACATAATTGTTGCCCCATCTGCGATATCCTTTATTGCATCATCAGCATTTCTATATACTTTGTTCATATGCTACTTATTTTACTTTAGGAATTTCTCTTTGACTTTTCGATAATGCATCAACAGAATCAATCAATGTTTTAAACAAATCAGGATGAGATTGATAATACTGGTAACTATAATAAAATTGTTTTTTAGAAATTCCATATGCCCTAAATACTTGATCGTATAATTTTAAATTACCAGTTTGATTTTTATCGAGCGTATCAATTGAACTTATTCTAACATAATATTCATCTGCTTTAAACATGTCCCATACTATTTTTCGCATTTCATTGATGGGAATAATTTGTTGATCTTTATTGACTTTGCTATTACAGCTAATTAGAGCAAGTAAAAAAATAAAAAAAACTATTTTTTTCATTACAATTCTTGTTTGTATTTAGACGAATTAATAACATCCAACGTATTCATTAATTCAATCAGTTTTGTTTTTTCCTCAGAAGTACCTTTTTTAAATATACCAATAATTTCTCCCGATTTTCCTTGCATAAAAAATTGCAAAATCATTGTATTGGGGTTCTCTTTATTAAAAGCATGTAATTGTTGTAATGCTTGAAGTATATTGGCTCTAGCCTCATTTTCGTTCTCTACCATTTTATCTAAACCAGATCGATAGTAACTATAAATAACATCATGTACAATATTATATCGGCTATTGATTAAATTTTCATTGAGCCAATATCTATTTCTTAATCCATCAAAAACCCTCCAACCACTAATGCCTTTACCTTCTGGTGCATTATTTACAATATTTTGAGCCTTTCTAAAATATATATCTCCAGTTTTTGGTGAAAAAGAATCATAATCCAAGCCAACCAACATATAAGCATAGAAAGCAAATACTGCTGTTAAATTAGCCACACTTGCATCTGTTCCTTGTATTCTATTCTCATTAAATTCTATTGGTTGAAACTCTATATATTTAAAAGTAACATCAGCATCAATAAAATTAACCAATGCAGCCTGGTAGGATGTGTTATAAACTGGTCTTGCAACCTGAACAGTAAGAGATGCGTTATAAATATTGGGTTCTAAAATACTCTCCAAGTTTAATATAAAACTACATTCCAATTTTTCATTCTCCTTAAATACTTCATTTGTCCATTTTCGATTATTCATTAAAGTATTCAACTGAGATTGCAATGTTGTGAATATTTTCTTATCTATGGTAGAATTAATTCTTCCAGATAAAACAGTAACCTTTGCCCTCAGATCCTGAGAAATCCCATTATTACTCAAAATAAAAAAAGTAAAAATAAAGATGATGTATTTATGCATTGTATGTTTCTTTAATTAATGAAACAATATCTTCAGCAATCGCTTTTTTAGATTTTAATTCAATTGTATTTTCATATCCCGATTTCGAAAAAATAGTTACTACATTATTGTCACCTGCAAAACCAGCTCCGTCTATTTTTAAAGAATTCAAAACAATCATGTCTGCATTCTTTCTTTTTAGTTTATCCAAAGCATTTACTTTTTCATTTTCTGTTTCTAAAGCAAACCCAACAATAAATTGATTTGGTCTTTTTAATTTACCAGCTTCTGCTAAAATATCTTTGGTTTTTGATACAGAGATAGTCATCTCCTCCCCCAGTTTTTTAATTTTCTCAAAGGCTGGAGCTATAACAGTATAATCGGCAACAGCTGCACTAAATACGCCAATATCCATTTTTTCTAGTAAAGGCAACACTTGATTATACATCTCATTAGCAGATTGTACATTTATTCGATGAATTTCGTTATACATTAATTTTTCATTGGACGGGCCTGCAATTAAAAATACATCTGCACCTTGCATATACAAAGACTCAGCTAGTGCAAATCCCATTTTTCCTGAAGAATGATTGCCAATAAATCTTACAGGATCAATTGATTCATAGGTTGGACCAGCAGTAACTAATGCAGTTTTACCTGCTAAAGCTTTACCTCTAAAATACTGGCTCTGTATAAATTGAAAAATAGCTTCGGGCTCGGCCATTCTACCTTCCCCAAAAAGCCCGCTTGCCAATTCACCATGATCAACTTGCAAAACGGTATTTCCGAATGAAACCAACTTAGCAATATTTTGTTGTGTGGAAGGATGCTTCCACATATCTTCATCCATTGCAGGAGCTACCAACACTTTACAGGTTGCAGATAAATAAACAGCCAATAAAATATTATCGCAAAATCCATGGGCCATTTTTGCCAATGTATTGCAGCTTAGCGGTGCTATAATAAATAAATCGGCCCATCTTCCTAATTGAACATGATTAGACCATTCATTGTTTTTAAACAATTCAATGATTACATTATTTTTAGACAATGTAGATAATACCAAAGGGGAAACAAACTCTGCAGCTGAAGGAGTCATAATCACTTTTACTTCTGCCCCTGATTTAACCAATAATCTAACTAATAAAATAGTTTTATATGCGGCAATACTTCCTGTAATTCCGATCAATATTTTTTTTCCATTCAGCATAAAGTATTGATTTTATGGTTCTTCATTCAAAGTAACAAAAAACGACAGCATAATACTGTCGTTTTTATAATTTTTGAAAAGATTTAGCTTATCTGAACAAATCGTTCTCTGTATTCCTTCTATAGTAAATTTTATTTTCCATGAATTCTTGAGTAGCTAAAATTGCCGGATTAGGCATTTTTTCATACGCTTTAGAAATTTCAATTTGTTCTTTGTTCTCATGAATTTCTTCCAAACTATCCGTGTGGCTGGCAAATTCTTCTAATTTATTGTGCAACTCTTCGCGCAATGTTACATTTATCTGGTTGGCCCTTCTTGCTATAATAGCAATAGACTCATACAAATTACCTGTTTTCTCTTTTATAGAGATTAGGCTTTTGGTTTCTACCACACTTGGGGTGTTGGCACTCATTTGCCTTCTTAATTTGCTCATTTTTTGCCTGGTTTAAGTATGTTAAGGGTTTGTGTTTTGTATTTATTAACTTCTTCTAAATGTTTACTTTCATTAAAACGTTCTGCAAAATCGCTGCACTCCGACAACACTTTTTCATATCGTTCTTTTTGTTTTTCTTCTAAGCTCATTTTAGCATATTCATAATACGCTTTAATCACTTGCAACTTATAGTCATCCGATTTTTTCGAATCCGGAAAATTATCAGCTACATTTCCAAATGCAATAGCTGCAGCTTTATAAAATCCAAGATTATAATACAACTCAGCACTTTTATAATCTTTCAACTCTAATTTTTCTCTACAAAGATCTATCAATTCAGAAGCATCTTTCACTCTTGCAGAGTTTGGATGTGTAGAAATAAATGCCTGCATCAATCCCATTGTTTTGTTGGTATTGGTTTGATCCAATTCAACTTTAGGAGATTGTTTGTAATAACAAAACGCACGCATGTATTCACATTCTTCGCTTTTAGTACTTGCAGGAAAATTTTCTACAAATGTTTTAAACAGATTTTCCGCATTTAAATAATCCTTGTTGTAATAATAAGAGTATGCATATTTAAAATACATATCCTCATATCTAGTGGACCCTTTTAAAAATGGAAAAATGTCTTCAAAGAGCTTTTGAGATTCCTGGTATTTTTTATTGGCATAGTACTGTTCGGCCATTTTATATTTGTACTCATAATCTTTGCTCTTCATGATTTTACTCATCTTGCTAGAACAAGAAAACAAGCCCATTAACAACACAAAAAAAAGTACAATTCTACCCATAAAGTTGGCGAAATTAAGTATAAAAAGGCAATTTATAAAGTGTTATCCCTTATTTTACCATTTCCGGCGTTAATTAATAGCTAAAAAGGCTATCCCACTCAATTGTGGGACAGCCTTTTCTATTTCAACTTAAGGTGATATTACTTGGTATCACCCTCTCCTTCCTGCAATTTTGCTTTAATTTCTGCCAAAGCACCTAAATCACCCAAAGTAGATTTTTCTACTTTAGCTTGGATGTTTTTAACTGCTTTCTTGGTATTATCAGACTCAGCTTTTGCTTCTTTCTTCGCTACTTCTTTCTCTTCTGCAATATGCTGTTCCCAAATACGAGCATGACTTAAAACGATGCGCTTTTCATTGCGATCAAATTCAATTACAACAAACTGAGCAGTTTCATCGGCTTTAACCTGAGAACCATCTTCTTTGTTAAGATGACGGTTAGGGGTAAATCCTTCTAAACCATACTGTAATTGCACCAAAGCACCTTTATCGTCCTTACGGGTAACAGTACCTTCATGAATAGAACCAATTGCAAAAGTTTCTTCTAAAGCATTCCAAGGATCTTCTTCTAATTGCTTATGACCTAATTGCAATTTACGATTCTCTTTATCAATGCTTAAGATGATGATATCAATTTGCTCACCTACTTTGGTATAATCAGTTGGGTGATTGAAACGCTTCAACCAGCTTAAATCGCTGATATGAATCATTCCACCAATTCCTGGCTCCATTTCAACAAATACACCATAAGGAGTGATGTTTTTCACCAATCCTTTGTGTTTGCTGCTTTCAGGGAATTTATTCTCGATAGTATTCCAAGGATCTTGGCTCATTTGTTTGATGCTCAAGCTCATCTTACGAGCATCTTTGTCTAAGGTTACCACTTTTGCTTCATGCTCGTCTCCTAATTTGAAGAATTCCTTCGCATTGATTGGAGTATTGGCCCAAGTGATTTCAGATACGTGCACCAATCCTTCAACACCAGGTTGAATTTCGAGGAATGCACCGTAATCTTCTATATTTACCACTTTACCTTTTACAACAGATTCTTCAGCCAAACCTTCTGGCAATACATCCCAAGGATGTGGTGTTAATTGTTTCAATCCTAAGCTGATACGTTTTTTATCATCATCAAAATCTAAAACAACCACTTGTAATTTCTGATCCATTTTCACCACTTCGCTAGGGTGAGAAATTCTACCCCATGAAATATCGGTGATGTATAATAGACCGTCTAATCCGCCTAAGTCCATGAAAGCACCAAAATCAGTGATGTTTTTTACAACACCTTCTAATACTTGTCCTTTTTCTAATTTACTCATGATCTCTGCACGCTGTGCTTCAATATCACTTTCAATAAGGGCTTTGTGAGATACAACGGCGTTTTTAATTGTTTCGTTGATTTTAACCACTTTAAATTCCATAGTTTTACCTACAAACTGGTCGTAATCAGTTACAGGCTTAACATCAATCTGAGAACCAGGTAAGAAAGTTTCCATTCCAAATACGTCAACAATTAAACCACCTTTGGTTTTGCTTGTAACAGTACCTGTAACTACTTCTCCTGTTTTATGCACTTCTACAATTCTTTCCCAAGCACGGAAGATTCTTGCAGACTTACGGCTTAAGTGAAGATTACCTAAACGGTCTTCTTTTTCTACAACCATTACTTCTACTTCATCCCCAATTTTCAAACCTTGAACATCGCGGAATTCGTTTAAAGAAACAAGTCCGTCACTTTTAAATCCGATATTTATTACAACATCAG
Organism: Sphingobacteriia bacterium; assembly: GCA_031422175.1. GTDB lineage: Bacteria > Bacteroidota > Bacteroidia > Chitinophagales > Chitinophagaceae > Sediminibacterium. The sequence goes on from JANOQC010000002.1 coordinate 32,883, forward strand.
TTTTAGTTAAAGCAACTACCAATCCTTTTACGATTTCAGCATCTTCAATTTGAATGAAAGTGTTGTCGTACACTTTATCGTACTTAACACGCTCCGCTTCTGCATAATGACTTACATTACGCTTGTCGATACTCCAATCAAAATCGTCATGCGCAGTTTCAATAACTGGCGCAACTTCAGGTGCATTTGTTGTCGCAGTAGGAAGGTCAACAGCTTCTATTGCTGTCGCATTCTCCTGAGCATCTGCGTTTAGTTGTTTGTTAATTAAATTCATAAAAATACCCGATGGTTTTAATCGGGCGGCAAAGGTAGGAAAATTGATAAATTAAATACTATAAATGATACAGAAATGAACCAAAAAAAAGAAATTTTTGTCCAATAAGAGGGATATTAATGAAAATTTTAGCAGATATGCAATTAAAGTGTTATTTGATGGCTATAATTTTACGATTGTATATAATTCTGCAACTGAGAAATAGTTTCTTGTTGATTTAAAATAGTTTCGGTAACCACATCATTTATCGATATAATGCCTGCCAATTTACCTTGGTCGATAACAGGTAGGTAACGAATATGCTTGGATGACATCAATTGCATGCACTTCTCTACGGTATCGGTTAAGGATACTGGCGGAAAATCACTGGTCATAATTTCACTTACCGGCGTTTCACTTGAATGCCTACCCATCAATATTACTTTACGAGAATAATCGCGTTCCGTGAGAATGCCAGCAAATTGATCATTTTTTAAAACTACCAATGAACCAATATTTTTTTCCGCCATTATTTGTAAAGCTTCGATCACCGTAGTTTCTGGGATAATACTAACAACCTGATTACCTTTTCTAGAAAGGATATGGCTTACTTTTCGCATAAATCATATTTAAAACCTAATTTACCAAAATAAAATGAATATGGTACATTTATTCTAAAAAATCATTAAAAGCAAAATGGAAACACCTCTATCAAAATCATCAATCGCCTCTAAAGATATTATTGAAATAGTAGTTCGTTTAATTGCCCTCCTTCTTTTGTTTGGTTGGTGTTTCAAAATTATAGAACCCTTCATTACTCCTTTACTATGGGGTTGCATCTTAGCTGTGGCCATTTACCCTGCTTTTTATCACTTAAAAAAAATATTGAAAGGAAAAGAAAACCTTGCCGCTATTATTATTACGCTGCTCCTTTTATTGATAGTAATTATTCCAGCTGCTTTTTTGAGTGTGAAAATGGCTGATGAAGTTCAATTACTCACTGCATCTTATAACAAACATGAACTTGTTTTGCCCATAGTTCCAGAAAAAGTAAAATCTTGGCCCCTGATTGGAACAAAATTGTATTCCATTTGGAGTGATGCCAACTCAAATATTGAATTAGTAATTCAAAAGAATCCTGCAATAACTACCAAAATAATTAACGTTGGTTTGGAAGTAATATCAAGTGCGGGAAAAGGTATTTTCGTTCTGTTATTTTCAATCATCATCAGTGGGCTTTTTTTAGCTTTTACTGATCATGCTTCTAGTTTTTCTAGAAAGCTTTTTCTTAGATTAATGGGCCCAATAAAATCGGATATGACCAGTATAGCTGCTTCAACAATTAGGAGTGTTGTTAAAGGTGTTTTTGGTGTTACACTCATTCAAACCAGTTTAGCTGCAATGGGGTTTTTTATTGCAGGTATTCCTGCTGCCGGACTGCTAACCCTATTGTGTTTTATTCTTGGAATTACGCAAATAGGTATGTTTCCAATTAGTATTGGAGTAATTATTTATGCATGGACTTCTTTGAGCTCTTTCACTGCAATTGCTTTAACCATTTGGATGTTATTGGTTGGAATTTCCGATAATATTATTAAACCCTGGTTGCTTTCCAAAGGGTCGGTGGTTCCTATGCCTGTATTATTAATAGGCTCATTGGGAGGATTTGTTTTTTCTGGATTTATAGGTTTATTTACCGGTGCCGTTATTTTTGCATTGGGCTATAAATTATTTATTGCTTGGGTTGAAGGACATGAGCTTTAAGCGCAAAGTGGGAAAACAGCTAACTTTGAGATTAAAATATTAAGTACCTTAAGGTTTAAAAAAAAGCATATGAAAAAAATAATTTTTACACTCTTCATTTTAGTTGGCTTATTAAGTTCATCAATTGCTCAAAACAAAACAGCAGAAAAAGCAAAAGCACCATCCAAGGAAGTAAAGAAAAAAGCGGATGGAACTCCTGATATGCGCTATAAAGAAAATCAGGAAAAAGCCAAAGCGGAAGGACCAAAAAAAGCAGATGGCACTCCAGATATGCGTTACAAAGAGAATAAAGAAAAAGAGGTCAAAACAAAAACAACAGAAACCAAAAAGGAAGTAAAGAAGAAAGGCTAGCAATTGTTGTAGCTGCAATCCAGCCACTAGTCCATGCATTTTGAAAATTAAATCCTCCAGTAACGCCATCCACATCCATAATTTCTCCTGCAAAAAATAAATTGGATTGAAGTTTACTTTCCATTGTTTGAGAATTTATTTCATTTAATTGAATGCCACCAGCAGTAACAAATTCTTCTTTAAAAGTAGTTTTCCCTTTTACTTCAAATGAATGATTCGTAAGCAATTGAATTAATTTATTTTGATCCGCAGATTTCAATTCTCCCCAACGCGTATCCCCATTTATTCCTGCCGAAGACAATAAAAATAACCACAATCGATTGGGCAATTCAAATGGATGTTTATTGCCTATTTTATTAGCAGAAAACTGCTCTCTATAACCACCCCAGTCTTGGCGAAGTTCAGCTTCATTGATTGTTCCCAACCAATTTACTACAATGGTAAAATGGTATTTCATTTCAGCCAATTGCCTTGCACCCCATGCCGATAACTTTAGCACTACTGGGCCACTCAGCCCCCAATGTGTAATTAATAAAGGTCCTTGTTCAATTAATTTAGTTCCAGCAATTTTTACTTTGGCACTGGACACACTCAATCCCATCAATTCGGTGATTGGATGTTTAGGAATATTAAATGTAAATAAAGAAGGCACTGGTGT
>JANOQC010000003.1:0-4899 GCA_031422175.1 Sphingobacteriia bacterium
CATACTTGCAATTAATAAGTATTTCCGCATCTGTGATGATTGATTTATACTGCAAAAAAATGAATAATATCAACTATACCAATTTTTACTTATAACCTATGTTTATAAAACCCCTTTTGTAGAAGGCAAATAATTAGAAAAAGGATCTCTTTTCACTGCCATTCTGATTGCTTTGGCAAAAGCCTTAAATATGGCTTCAATCATATGGTGTTCATTCTCCCCTTTGCATTCCACATTTAAATTGCATTTAGCCCCATCGCTAAATGATTTAAAAAAATGAAAAAACATTTCAGTGGGCATCTCTCCCACTTTTTCTCTTTTGAATTCGGCATTCCATACAATCCAGTTTCTTCCACCAAAATCAATCAATACTTTAGCTTGGGCTTCATCCATAGGTAAAGCAAACCCATAACGTTCCATTCCTCTTTTATCTGATAAAGCCATGGCAAATGCTTCGCCTAAAGCTATCCCAGTGTCTTCAATGGTATGGTGTTCATCAATATGCAAATCTCCAGTAGTTTGAATGGAAAGATCCATTTTGCCATGACGGGCAATTTGCTCCAACATATGATCAAAAAAACCTAATCCTGTTTGAATATTGGCTTTGCCTGAACCGTCAATATTTAATTTGATGTTGATTTTGGTTTCATAGGTATTGCGTTCATGTTGTACCTGTCTTAGTCCTAATCGAAGAAATGAATAAATTGCTTTCCAATCATTGGTTTCAAAAATAATTGTAGAAGCATATTTTTGAACTTGTTCTGCACTTAGTTCGTGCAAACCCGATTTAAAATAAATGGCTTTGCATCCCAAATTTTTTGCTAATTCAATATCACTCCAACGATCTCCAATAACAAATGAATTTGCTAAATCAAATGCTTCATTATTCATTAGATGCTTTAATAAAGCAGTGCCTGGTTTTCTAGTGGGTAAATTTTCAGCAGCAAAAGTTTTGTCAATGATCATTTCATCAAAAACAAAACCCTCTCCTTCCAAAGTTCTGATCATCAGATCTTGAAAGGGTTGAAATTGTTCATATGGGTAACTAGCTGTTCCTAATCCATCTTGATTGGTTACCATTACTTTATAAAAATCAAAGTCAGCTGCAATTTGAGACAAAGCTGAAATAGCTCCAACAACAAAACTTGTTTTATCAATGGTATCAACCTGAAAATCAGTGGGTGGTTCTTGCAATACCACCCCATCCCTATCTATGAATAATATTCTACGCATTATTTAATTTTTGCCCTTACCGCTTTTACTTCTGCAGTAGTAATTGCAGATGATTTATTTCCAAATGAACTTCTTATGTAGGTTAATACGTCGGCGATTTGTTGGTCTTTTAAAAATGCATGAGAAGCCATAGGATTAGTGTATTCATCACCATCTATTTCAATCGGCTCATTCAATCCTTTTAATACCACATTAATCAAACGGATTTTATCTCCGTTTACATAATTTGTTTTAATGATAGGAGGATTCATTCTTGGAACCCCACCCCCATCTGATTGATGACAGGAAAGGCAATATCGATTATACACTTCTTTACCATTAGACTTACTTACACTCGACCCTGTTTGTGATTGCAACAAAATTCCAAATACGACAATTAAAAAACAGCTGATAAAAATTTGTTTCATTTTTCTTACTTATTGTAACTGATTTTCCAAACAAATCCTTTGCTATCATCAGACACATATAAACTACCATCTGCGCCTTGAGCCAATCCACAAGGTCGGTATTTAGCAGATCTTGTATTAACAACCGATTCCATTCCAGCAAATCCATTGGCAAATACTTCCCATTTACCTGTAGGCTTACCATTTTTCATTGGCACAAACACTACATAAAAACCCTCTTGAGGTTCAGGCGTTCTATTCCAACTTCCATGAAACGCAATAAAAGCTCCATTTTTATATTTTGAAGGAAATTGATTGCCATTATAAATCAAGAGTGCATTAGGAGCTAGATGACCGGGAAACCCAACCAGAGGACTAATTGCGTTATCAGCTCCAGTTTTTACCTTGTCACCTCCATATTCTGGATTCAATATTTTTTTATTCTGCAAATGATCCCAATGAACATATGGCCAGCCACAATCATCTCCTTTCTTAACCATATATAATGTTTCTGATGGCAATTCAGCTCCAGCTTTTTGATCGTAAATTTCTGGGTAATCTTGAAAAAGCATGTCTCTACCATGAATGGTTACAAAAAGTTGATTTACTTCACTGTTCCAATCAAGTCCCATACTATTTCTTATGCCAGTTGCATATCTTATGCCTTCAGCATATGATTGATTAAGTTTATCCACTTTAAATTGCCAAATACCTCCAGCACTATCTAAAATTGCACATGGTACTGATCCTTTTGATCCTTTTTGTCTATCAAGTTCTTGACAAACATTACTAGGCGCACCAATATTTACATAAATGTTTCCCTCATTGTCTAATGCAAAAGATTTGTTTTCGTGTTGACCTTTATTGATTAAATTAGTAACTATTTTTTCTGGCTTCTCTGGATCAATTATATTTTGTTGAGCATTTAAGGCATAACGAAAAACTTCGGAATTTGAAGATGCATACAAGTACCCCTTTTTTAATGCAATACCGGTTCCAATATAATTACCAAAGTAAAGGGTATCATCAAAAACACCATCGTTGTTTTTGTCCCTTAACCTGATAATTCCTTTACCATTTACCAATTTACTCAGTTTCATATAGATATCACTATTCGCATTTACAGCAATGTGACGAACCTTTCCAAAATTAGCTGCTACTGTAGTAGTAGAAAACCCATCAGGAGTTTTAATAGTCACATCCGATTCTTGAGCCATGCAGGAAACAAGGGTTGCAGAAAAAATAAAGAGCAGTGCTGTAAATTTCATACTTAGGTTTTAATAGTAGTAAAATTAAGGATTCAACTGATACCAATCTTGCATTGCTTCAACTAAAAATGTATTCTCTTGTTCAGTTCCAATGGTAATGCGCAAACAGTCGGTACAAAGTTGAACATTGCTCCTATCGCGAAGCACAATTCCCTTGGTGAGTAAGAATTCATAGATTTTTTTGGCTTCTTTGATTTTAACCAAAATAAAGTTTGCGTCGGAAGGATACACTTTTTCAACAGTAGGCATTGATTGGAAAACGTCAGCAAGGGCAATGCGCATATCTACCAACAATTTAATCATATCATTCACTTGCCCTACTTCTTCCAATGCTTTTAAAACCAGCTCTTGGGTTGCTTGATTGATATTATAGGGAGGTTTTACTTTATTCATTACTTCAATAACAGCTCCAGAAGCAAATGCCATCCCCAATCTTAAACCAGCCAATCCCCAAGCTTTACTAAAGGTTTGCATCACTACCAAATTAGGATAGTCTGCCAATTCTTGCACAAAAGACTTTTGTTGTGCAAAATTGATATACGCTTCATCGATTACCACTATGCCATTGAAATTATTTAAGATAGTTTCTATGTCGATTCTTTTGATAGAATTACCGGTAGGATTATTGGGAGAGCATATCCAAATGATTTTGGTATTGGCATCAATTTGATTTTCCAAATGAATTAAGTCCAATTGAAAATCATCCAATAATGGAACTTTCTTCAACGCAATATTGTTGATGTTTGCACTCACCTCGTACATGCCATAAGTGGGCGGGCATATAATTACACTGTCTTTTCCAGGTTCGCAAAAACAACGAAATAATACATCAATACATTCATCACTACCATTACCTAAAAAAATATGTTCGGACACAATGCCTTTGATGAACGAAAGTTTTTCTTTAATTGCTATTTGGTGCGGATCGGGATAACGATTGTACCATTTTTTTAATGGCGAACCTAAACTATTTTCATTGGCATCTAAGAATACTTTTGCATCCCCGCTGAATTCATCTCTAGCAGAAGAATATGGCACCAATGCAGCAATATTTTTTCTAACTAATTCATTAATATCAAAACGCATATTTCTTATCTTTTATCTCATATCTCTTAATGCTTAATTCTTATCTCCTAACTCTAATGGCGTTAGCGTGCGCATGTAACCCTTCGGCTTCAGCCATCAATTCAACAGCATGTGCAATATTATTTAACCCGTTTTTGGTAAGCTGTTGAAAAGTAATCTTCTTAACAAAACTATCTACACTAACACCACTGTAGGCCCTTGCATACCCATTGGTAGGTAAAGTATGATTGGTACCGCTGGCATAATCGCCAACCGACTCAGGAGAATAATTTCCTAAAAAAACAGAACCGGCATTAACAATTTTTTCAGCAATACTTAATTCATTTTCACAAGCAATAATTAAATGTTCAGCTGCATATTCATTCACTAAATCGATGGCTTCATCTATTTGATCAACAACAATTGCTTTACTATTCGCTAATGCTTTGAGGGCAATTTCTTTTCTTGGTAATGCTTCAACTTGTTTATCCAATTCAATATTCACTTTTTCAACTAAAGCAATTGAATTACTAACCAATAAAACCTGACTATCTGCTCCATGTTCTGCTTGACTCAATAAATCAGCAGCAACAAAAGCAGGATTTGCAGAATCATCTGCCAACACGCATACTTCTGATGGACCTGCTGGCATATCAATAGCTACTCCTTCCTGTTGTATAATTTGCTTTGCAGCAGTTACATATTGATTCCCTGGACCAAATATTTTATCAACTTTAGACACAGTATTTGTTCCATAAGCCATTGCACCTATAGCTTGTATACCACCAATTTTATAAATCGTTTTTATCCCAACTAATTGGGCAGTAAATAAAATGGCAGGATGCAATTGTCCATTTTTATCTGGTGGAGAACACAACACAATTTCCTTACAACCAGCAATAGAAGCAGGTATTCCTAGCATTAAGATAGTTGAGAATAAAGGAGCG
>JANOQC010000004.1:0-23223 GCA_031422175.1 Sphingobacteriia bacterium
CTGCAAGAGAAGCAGCCGTTGAAAAAATTATTCAAGAAACAGGCGCTGAATTTATTCATCCTTATGATGATTACAGAGTAATTACTGGCCAAGCAACTTGTGTAAAAGAATTACTTGAAGAAGTGCACGATTTAAATGCCATCGTTGCTCCTGTTGGTGGAGGAGGATGTTTATCTGGCACCGCTTTGTGGTCTCATTTTTATAATCCTGCCATTGAAGTATATGCAGGTGAACCAGAAGGAGCTGCAGATGCAGTGTTAAGTTTTCAATCAGGTAAAGTAGAGAAAGCTCCTTTTGTAAAAACAATTGCTGATGGATTAATGACTACACTGAGTGAACAAACTTTGTCGATTATTCGAGCACATGTGAAAGACATTTTATTAGTGTCAGATGAAGAAATAAAAGCGGCTTTGAAATTGGTATATGAAAGAATGAAAATAGTAGTAGAACCGAGTTGTGTAGTTCCATTGGCGGCTGTGTTAAAAAACAAAGCTTTATTTGCTGGTAAAAAAACAGGAATTATTTTAACTGGTGGAAATGTAGATTTAACTCGCTTCAACGAATGGTTTCAATAATTCAAATTAATTAAATTAGTAAATGTCCGAAAAGCTTTCTTCCATTCAATTCGATGCTATTGTATTTGGCTCAGGTATCAGTGGAGGCTGGGCTGCCAAAGAATTGTGTGAGAAAGGTTTGAAAACCTTGGTATTGGAAAGAGGCCGAAATGTGGAGCACTTAAAAGATTATCCTACCGCAACAATGAACCCTTGGGATTTTCCTCACCGAGGTAAAATTCCTCCACCAGAAGCAGATACAACTCCAATAGTTAGTCATTGTTATGCATTCACAGAAGCGAGTAAGCATTTTTTTGTAAAAGATTACGAACACCCATATATACAAGAGAAACCATTTAGCTGGATTCGTGGATATCAGGTTGGTGGCAAGTCGCTCACTTGGGCCAGGCAAACACAACGTTGGAGCAAATATGATTTTGAAGGCCCTTTGCGTGATGGCTATGCAGTAGACTGGCCTATTCGATATGATGATCTTGCTACATGGTATAGTTATGTAGAAAAATTTGCAGGCATTAGTGGTAATAAAGATGGCTTAGATACTTTGCCTGATGGAGAATTTTTAAAGCCTTGGGAAATGAATTGTGTAGAAAGAGATTTGCAAAACAAAATAATGAACGCATTTCCTGGAAGACATGTTATTCAAGGCAGATGTGCGCATCTTACTGAGTCCAATGAAATTCATTTAGAACAGGGAAGGGGAAAATGTCAAGCAAGAAATTTATGTGAAAGAGGTTGCCCATTCGGAGGCTACTTCAGTAGTAATAGCAGTACATTACCCGCAGCAAAAAAAACAGGCAATTTGATTTTACAAACCAATGCGGTGGTTGATTCTATCATTTATGATGATTCATTACAAAAAGCAGTAGGAGTGCGTGTAATTGATTCAATTACCCACGTTGTAACTATATATCAAGCGAAAATTATTTTTTTAAATGCTGGTTGTTTAAATTCCAATTTAATTTTGTTGAATTCTAAAAGCAAGCGTTTTTCCAATGGTTTAGGAAACGATAATGGCCTTTTAGGAAAATACATTGCCTTTCATAATTATCGCGGAACCATTAATGCATTGTATGATGGGCCGGAAGACAAATATTATTTTGGCAGAAGACCTACACAAGTAATGATGCCTAATTTCAGAAATGTGTTACAACAAGAAACCGATTTTAAAAGAGGCTATATGGTTTTTTTTAATGCATCTCGTGGAAGAGCGAAGTCAGAAGAAATAGGTGCAGCTTTGAAAGAAGCGGTTTGTGAATTAGGCGGATGGCGGATTTATATGATGATGCAAGGAGAAACAATTCCCAAAGAATCCAATTATGTTGCTTTAAGCGAAACAGAAAGAGATGAATGGGGTATTCCACAATTATCAATTAATGTAGACTATGATGAGAACGATGAAAAATTATTACAAGACTTTTTTAAAGAAGGAAAAGCCATGCTGGAAAAAGCAGGTTGTACCAATATTTCTACTTACGATAGCAAACAAAATCCGGGATTAGATATTCATGAAATGGGAGGGGTGCGTATGGGAAGAGATCCTAAAACTTCTATACTCAATGAATGGAATCAATTGCATGTATGCAAAAATGTTTTTGTAACAGATGGAGCGTGTATGACTTCTACCGGAACACAAAATCCTTCCCTAACTTTTATGGCCATTACTGCAAGGGCTGCTAACTATGCGGCTGAACAATTGGGTAAAGGACTATAATAAATTATTTATTTTTTTCTTGCGCTTCTTTTATTTTATTCAAATAGGCTTCACTAGCCCCTGTACCTTTCGGTATACTCAATGATTTCCAATTTTTTTGTTGAATTATTCTTCCAATATAAACTATTTGCCCAACGTGATAGGGGTAATGCGCTAATTGGCGAAGTATAGCATCGTACACCAAAAGCGGCTCAGTTCTAATATAAACTGTTTTATCTAAATCAGTTTCATCTAAGCTCGATAAACAATCTATCAAACATTTCCAACCATCGTTCCAAAATGCCAATAAATCAGCTTTACTACATTCCATCACTTCAAATTCTGCATCTCTTTTTCGCCAATGTTTTTCTCCATCTTCTGTTAAAAAATTTGTCCACCTGCTTAGCATATTGCCATACATATGTTGTATAATTATGGCAATACTATTGCTCTCCTCATTGGGTTGATAAAAAAAATCAGCTTCTTTTAATTGCTCAAAAGTTTTATCACCTAATTCTTTGTAATAAGTAAATCTTTTAATAGTATCTTTTAACAAATCCATAAAATCTAAATAAGTGCCATAACCTAATTAATATTTTTAAATCATTCATTAATTTTAAAATCCTGCAACTGAATCATCACCTCTTTTATCTGCAGCAGCTTCTCTTCTTTTATTGGGAAGAAAACGAATCCCTTCTGTTCTGCCGATTCCACCACGTTGCGTAACTTTGTAGCCCATCTTAATTAATTGTTCTTTGGTTTTTGTATCAAAGTCGGATTCAATCGTTACTTCGTCAGGTAACCATTGGTGATGAAATTTAGGTTTATCAATCGCATCGCCAATGTTCATATTAAAATCAATTACATTAATCAATGCTTGATAAACAGAAGTAGGAATTGTAGCGCCTCCAGGAGTGCCAATTACTATATAAGGTTTCTTGTCTTTTAACACCAAGGTTGGAGTCATAGAGCTCAACATTCTTTTTCCTGGTTGAATAGAGTTGGCTTCTCCACCAATTGCTCCATACATATTTGGTACTCCTGGTTTTACACTGAAGTCGTCCATTTCATTATTTAAAATAAATCCTGCTCCACCAACTACTGTTCTATTTCCATAACCATTGTTGAGTGTAGTAGTTACTGAAACCATATTGCCTGCTGGGTCTACCACACTTAAGTGGGTTGTTTCTTCGCTCTCTTTTATCACACCTGCTTTTACATTGCTACTTATTCCGGCCTTATCAGGATTATAATCACTCATTCTTTGAGCTAAATAAGCATCACTCATTAAGGTTTTTACTGGCACTTTAAAAAAATCTGGATCACCCATGAATTCTGCCCTATCAGCATATGCTCTTCTTTCGGCTTCAATCATTAATTGAACACTTTTGGTACTTTGAAAACCATATTTACTCATTGGATATTTCTCCACCATTTTCATCATTTGTGCAATTAATATTCCGCCACTACTTGGTGGGGCAAAACTGATAATTTCATGCCCACGATAATTATAAGAAACTGGGTTGCGCAATTTGGCTGTATAATTTTTTAAATCATTCAAACCAATAATGCCGTTTCCTCTTTGCATTTCTGCAACAATTAATTCAGCTGTTTTACCTTCGTAAAAACCTCTTGCACCTTCTTTTTGTATGCGCGTTAGCGTTGCAGCTAATTCTTTTTGAACCAATGTGTCGCCTACTTTCCATTTCGTAGGTCTTACAAAAGCAGTAGGCTGCGTGCTATTTTTGGTAATTGATTCTCTAACACTATTTAAACTTGCAGCTTCTTTTTCGGTAAGTACATAACCTTTAGAAGCTATATCTATAGCAGGTTGTATCAAATGATCAAATGATAATTTTGCATAGGGCATTGTAGCAAATAAGCCAGCTACTGTTCCAGGAATGCCAGAAGCTAAATGACCTGCCATTGAAAGATTCATTTGCGGGTTGCCATTTTTATCGAGGTACATATCTCTATTGGCCTTTTCTGGTGCCGCTTCTCTATAATCAATACCAAATAATTCACCATTTACTTTTCTTGCTAATAAAAAACCTCCACCACCTATATTTCCCGCATTCGGGTACACAACTGCCAATACAAGTTGTGATGCAATAGCAGCATCAAATGCATTTCCTCCTTTTTTCATAATTACTGCACCCACCATGCTTGCTAAAGGATGAGCACTACTTACAGCTGCTTGTTTAAACTCACCTCTTTTTATAACAGTGTATGAGTATGGATTTACTTCTTTATCAGGCCCTATAATAGAAAAGGGGGACTGGCCGAATAGAACTGCGGTTACTATCAAACAAAAACACAATACATATATTTTTCTCATGGGCTTAAATTACATAAAATTGATTAATCCATTCAACATAAATAAAGAAACTTATTCCCAAATTTGCGCTTAAATGATGCCTTTATTGTTATTTTCACGCCTCATTTAAATTTTATGAAGAAAATTCTATTTATTGTTTGTTGTTTGAGTTTTACAGGAGCTTTACTTGCTCAATCATTGCAAAGTCCGGAGCAATTTTTGGGCTATAAAGTAGGCACTCGATTTACCCGTCATCATAGGGTAGTTGAATATGCAAAATCATTGGCGCTTGCAAAGCCAGATATGGTGAAGTTGGAGAAATACGGAGAAACCAATGAAGGAAGAGAATTATTAATCACTATGGTAAGTGCTCCAGAAAATATCCAGAAATTAGAATCTATTAGAAATAACAATTTAAGATTGGCTGGTTTGAATGCAGATAATATGTCAGCTCAAACAGAAACTGCTCCAACCATTGTTTGGTTGAGTTACAATGTGCATGGCAATGAAGCATCTTCTACTGAAGCTTTCATGTTAACTATTTATGCATTGGTTGATCCAACTAATACTCAAACCAAAGAATGGTTACGCAATACGGTGATTATTTTAGATCCTTGCATCAATCCTGATGGAAGAGATCGTTATGTGAATTGGTACAATTCAATGGTGGGTAAAAATTACAATGCCGATCCTGCTTCACGGGAACATTCCGAACCTTGGCCAGGAGGAAGAAGCAATCATTATAATTTTGATTTAAATAGAGATTGGGCTTGGCAAACACAAGTGGAAACACAACAAAGATTGAAAAAATATTTGCAATGGATGCCTCAGATTCATGTAGATTATCACGAGCAAGGATTCAATGAGCCCTATTATTTTGCACCAGCTGCAGATCCAATGCATGAAGTGATAACACCATGGCAGAAAGAGTTTCAGGTAATGATTGGAAAAAATCATGCAAAATATTTCGATAATAATAATTGGTTGTATTTTACAAAAGAACGCTTTGATTTATTGTATCCTTCCTATGGAGATACCTATCCTATTTTTAACGGGGCAATTGGAATGACCTATGAACAGGGAGGCATTCGTGCTGGCTTAGCAATTCAAAATGAAGATGGAGATACTCTTACTTTAGTAGATAGAGCTTTGCATCATTTCACTACGGGTTTATCTACTGTTGAAATGGCATCTAAAAACAGACAAAAACTCATTAGTGAATACAAAAAGTTTTTTGAAGATAGCAGGGCTGGTAAAATAGGGGAGTATAAAACCTATGTTTTTACTTCAAAGGAAGAAAATAAAATCATAGCACTTAAAAAATTATTAGAGCAAAACGGAATTGAACACGGTACATTAAGTAATAAAACATTCAGAGGCTATAATTATTTCTCAGGTAAAGAAGATGCGTATTCAGAGGAGGGATTCCATATTGCCATTAGTGCCTTTCAACCAAGATCTGTAATGGCAAAGGTTTTGTTAGAGCCAAAAACTGTAGTGACTGATTCTAATACTTATGATATTACTGCATGGTCTGCTGCTTATGCATATGGCATTAAAGGCTATGCAGTAAAAGAAAAATTGGACTTTAGCGGTGAGCCAAAATCTACCACAGCTATTAGTGAAGTATTTGGAAATTATGGCGCTTTAATTCCATATAATTCTTTCAATAGTGCAAAAGTGTTGGCTCATTTATTAAAAAATGGAATAAAAGTTAGATTTGTTGAAAAACCATTTACGTATAAAAATAAAGTATATGAAAAAGGTACATTAATAGTACTGAAAACAAGCAACGATAACAATTGGCTTGGTTTTACAAATGATGCATGTAAAAGATTTAATGTACAGGCTGTTGGAGTTGAAACAGGCTTTATGGATAAGGGTGCTGATTTTGGGTCTCCTGATATAAGGAATATCACCGACGCACCTAAAGTGGCTATTCTTTCCGGAGAACAAACATCCTCTTTAGCTGCTGGCGAAGTTTGGCATTATTTTGATAAGCAATTGGAATACCCATCAACATTAATTAATGCTGTTGATTTGCAAAGAATCAATTTAAAGAATTACCAAGTATTGATATTACCTGATGGCAATTACAGAAATTTAGGAGATAAAGTTGTAGCGGATAAATTGAAAGATTTTGTAAGAGGCGGTGGTAAGATTATTGCTTTAGAAAATGCAATGGCCATCATGGCAAGTGGAGATTGGGGAATTAAGTTAAAAGACACAAAACCCGATACAAAATCTTCCGACTCAACTGTAAAAAAATATGGGGATCGAGAAAAAGAGAGTTTATCCAATGCCATTCCTGGAGCTATTTATAAAGTTGATTTAGACAATACACATCCATTGGGTTTTGGATATTCTGAATTCTATTATACATTGAAGCAAGACAACAATTTATACGAGATGGTGAAGGACGGCTGGAATGTAGGCACCATTAAAAAGGATGCTTATGTAACAGGTTATGCAGGGGTAAAAGTAAAAGCCAAATTAAAGGAAGGGATGTTATTTGCTGTGCAAAATATGGGAGCTGGTTCGGTAGTATATTTTTCAGAAGATCCATTATTCAGAAATTTCTGGGATAATGGGAAGCTATTATTTGCCAATGCGGTATTCTTGGTAGGACAATAAGCTTAAGAAAATTATGAATTAAGAGTTATAAATTATGAATTTTTCTTTCCTAATTTATAACTCTTAATTTTTATCTCATAATTCTTCATTCATAATTCTTATCTCAAAATTTCACATTCACTGCTAACATGAAGTTAGTGCCCGCCATCGGATAAAAATAATTCTCCGTTGTTTGAGCGCCACCCGCAATATAACTGAATGTATATCCATTGGGTTCGTATAGTCTATTAAAAATATTATTCACTTGAAAAATGAATTGTATTTCTTTTGGTAATTTGTTTCTTACTGTATAAATAGCCCTTAAATCTTGTGTCATAAATGCTTTAAGCATTCTATTTTCGTTTTGTGTATTGTCTAAATATTGATTACCCACATATTTATTTAATAAGCTTATTTCTCCATTTTTTATAGGAATAAAATTGAATGCTAAACTGCTGATAATATTTGATGAAAATGCAATGTCTTTATTTTCATGTTGAATTTTATTTTGAAGTCCATTGTCGTAATTGTCAATGTATTCTGTAAATGATTTGATTTTATTTTCACTTAAGGTAAGATTACCAGACATATTAAACCATGAGGTAAACTTCGCAGTTCCTTGTAATTCTATACCCATTCTATAGCTAGTTGGAATGTTTGTTCTAGTGTAAGCTCCTACATCATTAATCTGGCCAGTTAATACCAATTGATTCTTATAATTCATATAATAAAAAGTAGCACCTGCTGTAAAGTTTCTGCCTCTTTTCTCTATCCCTAATTCCCAATCATTTAATGTTTCGTGTTTTGGTGTGGAAATAATTCCCGCTTCAAAATCATCTCTGTTCGGTTCTTTATTAGCTACGGCAAAACTCAAATAATTATGCCAACCATTTTTAATATAGCTGATTCCAATTTTTGGACTTACGAAATTGAATTGCTTATTTATATTAAGCGATTGATTATTTTGAAATCCATAAATATGGTGTTTTACATTTCTAAATTGAAGATCGGCAAAGCCGGTTAAATGGGTGACCAATTGATGTTGCCATTTTGCATATGCATTGATATCAGATTTATCGGCAGGATAAAAATAATAACGGTGATTAGTAGGTATAGTTCCACGTTCCATCCAAGCAAGTTTTCCAAAATGATCTCCTTCATATTTGTTCCAACCACCTCCAATAGTAATTTCGTCTTTGATGGTTTTGTATTGAAAAGACAAGATCTGTCCAAAGAAATCATTGTCTAGCCAACGTTGACGCACCAGATTGGTTGTAGTAATAGTGTTTCCTCCAATAATGATATTGGGTAATCCATATCTTGAAAAAGATTGATCTGCTTTGTATTCCTCATAATATCCTTTACCCTTAGTATAAAATAACGCTGTATTAAACGACCATTTTTCGTTGATGCTATGATTAAAAAATAATTGATAATGCGTTTGTGTATAATTATCTGTTTGATTATCATATGGTGCCCCTATTTTTTCTGTACCAGCAGCATTAAATGTTCTATTGGTTGCCAATGTTGTTGCGTCAATGCCATACCATGCTTGATACGTTTTTTCGTGACCAGAAAAAATATTCAATCTCAAAGATGATTTTTTATTGATATAAGCAGCACTAAAATAAAATGATTGTAGATTACTAGCCGCTCGATCTACATAACCATCACTCCGAACACTGCTAAGCCTTGCATCAACCATAAAATGTTTACCAAGCAAGCCAGATCCAAATTTCACCGTATTTTTATAGGTGTTAAAAGAACCAATACTATTATTTAATTCTGCATAGCTTTTTTCATTGAATTCATTGGTTGATAAATTAAGCGTTGCTCCGAAAGCCCCAGCACCATTAGAAGAAGTGCCTACACCTCTTTGAATTTGAATGCTATTGACCGATGACGAAAAGTCAGGTAAGTTTACAAAAAAAGTACCCATGCTTTCGGCATCATTGTATGGAATTCCATTCAATGTTACATTGATTCTTGTAGCATCAGTTCCACGAATTCTCATGGCTGTATATCCAACTCCATTGCCTGCATCTGAATTAATTACCACTGAAGGTGTTTGATTGAGTAAATAAGGGATGTCTTGTGCTAAATTCAATTTTGCAATGTCTGCTTTTAATAAATTAGTTTTCGAAAATGGAGCTTTATCGGAAGCCCTGATGGCATTCACTTCTAAAGGTTGTAAATAAGTGGGGCTAGCACTTAATGCAAATTTGAGTGCTGTAATTTTAGCCGGATCAATATTGAATTCTTTTGTTTTATATCCCATACAGGAAATAATTACAACAGAATTTTGAATTTTGTTGAGCACAAAATTCCCACTTTCATTACTTATTACTTGTTGTTTGCCGAAAGCAATAATTGCTCCAGCAATGGGATCTTTGGTAGTTTGATCAATTACTACTCCTTTGACTGTTTTGGTGGTTTGGGCAGCAATAATAATTGCAAATAGCAAAAATGCTGTTGTTCCCATAATTTTTTTCATTTTTCAATGGTTTTAAAAATTAAATAATGGGAACAGGGGATGCAAGAAGAAAGGTCACTATATATTTATGGAACACCTTCCCTTCGCAGGAATTACCCTGTTCAGGTTCAACGGGTATTTCTCAGCCTTAGCGGAAAATTCCGATCAAGCACCCCGAGGACGTTGCAAAAATAGGAGATAGTTTAATATCAACCAATGTAACTTTATAGGTATTCATTCGTTTAAAGAAAAAGGCGTTTATGAAAAAGTATATAATAGGCTTTGCAGTATTATTTTTTGTGGCATCAAGTGGCTTTGCTCAAACGGATAAAAATCTTGTTTATGACGCAAATGCCCAAATAAGATCTGTTACCAGTTTTAATAGTATTGAAGTTTCTGGAGCTATCAATTTATTTTTATCCCAAGGAACTTCAGAAGCAGTTGCAGTAAGCGCTGGAGACGAAGAGTTGATCAGAAGAATAAGAACTTCCGTTAGGGACAATGTGTTGCATATAGATTTTGATGGGAAGGGGTTAAGTTGGAAAAATTGGTCTAATAATAAAATAAAAGCCTATGTAACTTTTGGTTCACTCAAGCGAATTGAAGCTTCGGGTGCCTGTAATATTAAAACGATTGATCAAGTGAAATCCAATGATTTAAAAATAGAATTATCAGGCGCAAGTGATTTCAGTGGTAATATTGCTGTTGAAAATTTATTGCTTACACTAAGCGGAGCCTCGGATTGTACGCTAAATGGTATAGCTGAAAAAGCTTCCATCAATTGCAATGGAGCCAGCTCTATCAAAGCCTACGAACTAAAAACAGATTATACAAAAATTGATGCTTCTGGGGCATCAAGCATTCGGATTACTGTGAATAAAGAGTTGAATGCAAGAGCCAGTGGAGCAAGCAGTATTAGTTATAAAGGAGATGGATTAATTAAAGATTTAAACAGCAGTGGAGCAGCTTCTGTAAAGCGCAAAACAGACTAATAATTCAAATTTATTTGGAAATTGACCGCTATCGCCTTACTTTTGCAGCCCAAACATCGCGAGATAGAGCAGCGGTAGCTCGTCGGGCTCATAACCCGAAGGTCGGAGGTTCGATCCCTCCTCTCGCAACTCAAAAGACCTCACATAGGGGTCTTTTTCTTTTTGTAGCTACCTTTGTGTGGGTTTGAAAAGTAAAACAAGTATAGATGAAAGCAGGATTCGTAAATATTTTCGGTAGACCCAATGCGGGTAAAAGCACTTTGCTCAATGCATTGATTGGTGAGAAAATGGCTATTGTATCCCATAAAGTACAAACTACTCGTCATAGAATTAAGGCTTTCTTGAATAAACCCGGCGAGTATCAAATTATATTTTCGGATACTCCTGGTATAATAGACCCAAAATACAAACTCCATCAAAAAATGATGGATACCGTAAAAGGAGCTTTGGAAGATGCCGATTTAGCATTATTAATGGTAGATGCCAATGAATCTTTCGAAGAAGTAGATGCCTTATTTTCTTCTATGAAATTAAAAGTACCAGCATTGGTAATTTTAAATAAAATAGATATTGCAGGAAATGGTAGAATTGCATTGGCCGAATCTTTTTTTGGAGATAAACCATATTGTAAAAAATTAATCAAAATTGGGGCTTTAGAAAAATTACACTTAAATAAATTACTTCAAGCAATTATTGAATTAATACCTGAAGGTGTTCCTTTTTATAATGAAGACGATTTAAGTGATTTGCCCACTAAGTTTTTTGTGGCAGAAATGATTCGCGAAAAAATTTATGAATTATTCAGTGATGAAATTCCTTACCATACCGCAGTGATGGTAAATGAATTTAAAGAAAAAGAAAAATTAATTAAAATTCAAGCCGATATTATTGTTCATAGAGAAACACAAAAAGCAATTATAATTGGCGATAAAGGCAAAATGATCAGGCAGATTGGAATGGATTCTAGAAGAGATATTGAAGCATTTTTACAACAAAAAGTTTTCTTAGAATTATTTGTAAAAGTGAGACCTAAATGGCGCGATAACGATTTACAATTAAAAGAATATGGCTACCAATAAAATGGAGCTGATTACCTCATCCTCGAATTAAACAACATGAGTTACACAGTAGCAATAGTAGGCAGACCCAATGTAGGGAAAAGTACTTTTTTTAATCGCTTACTAGAACAAAGAAAAGCAATAGTAGATGATATCAGCGGGGTAACACGCGATAGACAATATGGCGTTGCAGAATGGATTGGAAAATCTTTTAATCTTATTGATACTGGTGGTTTTGTACCTAATAGTCAAGATATTTTTGAAAGGGAAATTAGAAAGCAAGTTAATATTGCGATTGACGAAGCAAATGCCATCATTTTTATGGTTGATGTAGCCACAGGAATTACTGATTTAGACGAATCTATGGCAGATTTATTGAGAAGAACCAAGAAGCCTGTTTTTGTGGTTGTTAATAAAGTAGATAATGGTACTCGTGAATTGGAAGCTACTGAATTTTACAGCTTGGGATTTGAAAATACTTTTTTCTTAAGCAGTATTTCCGGAAGTGGAACGGGTGATTTATTAGATGCAGTTGCTGCAAATATTCCGTCTGAATCAGACAATGATGCAGAACATGAAAACAGCTTACCTAAATTTGCAATTATTGGTCAACCTAATGTGGGTAAATCTTCTTTATTAAATGCGTTAATTGGGGAGGAGCGAACAATAGTAAGTGATATTGCTGGCACCACTCGAGATACTATACACACACATTATAAACTTTTTCAAAAGGAATTCATGTTGATTGATACAGCAGGTATTCGTAAAAAAAGTAAGGAAAAAGATGATCTAGAATTTTATTCTATCATTCGTGCTATAAAAGCAATGGATGATGCAGATGTTTGTTTATTAGTAATTGATGCCCACAAAGGAATAACAGCTCAGGATATTACTATTTTTAGTTTAGCTGCAAGAAAAGGGAAAGGAATAGTTTTATTGGTAAATAAGTGGGATTTAATAGAAAAAGAAACAAATACTGCGAGGGACTTCGAAAAAGTACTCAAGCAGAAAATGGCCCCATTTAGTGATGTTCCTATTTTGTTTATTTCAGTGACAGAAAAAATCAGGATTCTTAAAGCTATTGAAATGGGCTTGAAAGTGTATGATAGTAAAATGCAAAAAGTAGCCACTTCAAAACTCAATGATGTGATGCTAAAAGCCATTGCAAATTATCATGCTCCTGTTGTACGAGGACATTCTATAAAAATAAAATTTGTTACTCAATTACCTACCGTTGTGCCTTCATTTGCTTTTTTTACCAATTTTCCTGACGATATAAAAATGCCCTATAGAAATTACTTGGAGAATCAATTAAGGGCTAATTTCGACTTTGAAGGGGTACCAATTCGTATATTTTTCAGAAAAAAGTAAAATATTTTCGTTAAAATTTGCAAATTTGTTATTATTTCATACCTTCGCGCCCAATAAAACAAAAAAACAAGCTCAAATGAAAAAAGTATTCGCAATTCTAGCTGTAGCAGGTCTTATGACTGCTTGTAACAATGCTGAAAAAACTGAAGCCGCTACTGATAGCGCAACTGTAGCTATTGATTCTGCTGCAACAACTGTAGACACTGCAATGAAAGCTGCAATGGACACAACTGTTAAAGCTGTTGATACTGCTGCTAAAGCTAAATAAGTAAATACCAAGTACTCGATACTTTATATTACTTCTTGCAAGAAGGTCCTCCCGATAAAACGGGAGGATTTTTTTTGTGCCAGTTTGTACTTCTATTTCTTTTTTTACCTAATGGCATTAATATTGTTCTGTTTTATGGATTATCCCAAATTCAATGTTTTTTTGGGTTGGAATGACAATTTGACCAAATAATTACTCATGGTACACGATCAATTTAAGTTAAGAGCAGAAGATGATTCCGATTTTATGCCGATTATTCCGATTTCTGAACAAGAAACTGAACAGGATAAGGCAATGGTTATACCAACTGAAATACCAATACTTCCATTAAGAAATACAGTGCTTTTTCCAGGAGTAGTTTTGCCAATTACTGTTGGTAGAGATAAAAGTATCAAAGCAGTTAGCGATGTGTATAAAGCCGATAAATTAATTGGTGTAATAGCTCAAAAAGATTCCAATATAGAAGAACCCGAACCTAAAGATCTTTGCAAAATTGGAACCGTTGCTAAAATTGTGAAACTCATTAAAATGCCTGATGGAGGCACCACTATAATTATTCAGGGGAAAAAGCGATTTGAATGGTCTGAGATGATCAGTGAAGATCCTTATTTTACAGCTCGGATTCAACATTTTACTGAAGCAGATGCTCCGGAAACGGAGGATTTCAAAGCTTATGTAAGTACAATTAAAGATTTAGCTGCTCAAATTATTCAGTTGTCACCTAATTTACCAACTGAAGCATCCATCATCTTAAAGAATATTGAAAATCCTGGTTTTTTAATCAATTTTGTAAGTAGTAACTTAAATAGCGATTTAGAAGAGAAGCAATCTTTATTAGAAATCAACGATATAAATGATCGAGCAATCCGACTAGTACATATTCTTCAAAGAGAATTGCAATTTGCAGAATTAAAAGATAAGGTTGCCAATAAAACCAGAACCGAATTAGACAAACAACAACGTGATTATTTTTTACAACAGCAACTAAAAAGCATCAAAGATGAATTGGGTGGAGATACCAATGAACGCGAGATAGCTGAAATGAAAAAGAAAGCAGAAACAAAACAATGGCCAGAAGCTGCAAAAACTGCTTTTAAAACAGGTATTCAAAAGTTGGAAAGAATGCATGCATCCACACCCGATTATTCTGTTGTATATAACCATTTAGATTTAATGCTTGATCTTCCATGGGATGAGCTTACTGCTGATAATTATGATTTAAAAAATGCTAAAAAAATTTTAGACATTGACCATTATGGGATGACTAAAATTAAAAACCGAATCTTAGAATATTTAGCTGTATTGAAGTTGAAAGGAGATATGAAAAGCCCCATTTTATGTTTTTTAGGACCTCCCGGAATTGGTAAAACTTCTTTGGGAAGATCTATTGCACATGCAATCGGAAGAAAATATGTACGATTAAGTTTAGGTGGTTTGCACGATGAAAGTGAAATTCGTGGACATCGCAAAACCTATATAGGCGCAATGCCCGGAAGAATTATTCAAAATATACGAAAGTGCAAATCATCTAATCCGGTGATGATTTTAGATGAGATAGATAAAATTGGAAGCGATTTAAGAGGCGATCCATCTTCTTCCTTATTAGAAGTGCTTGATCCAGAACAGAACCATACTTTTTATGATAATTATTTAGAGTTAGAATATGATTTGAGCAAAGTATTATTTATTGCAACTGCCAATAATTTACAAAATATCCAACCTGCATTGCGTGATCGTTTAGAAATAATCGATTTAAGTGGGTATGCCATTGAAGAAAAAGTAGAAATAGCCAAACGTCATTTAGTGCCCAAACAAAAAGATGCGCATGGATTAGGCAAAGTAAATTTTAAAGTAAATGACAAAGTACTAGAAAAAATAATAGAACAATATACCAGGGAAAGTGGTGTTAGAGAGTTGGATAGACAGTTGGCTTCTATTATGCGTTACCAAGCAAAAGAGATGGCAACAAAGAACAAAGTAAAACTACAAGTAACGGCTCCAGATATAGAACGTATTTTAGGTCAAGCACGTTATAATAATGAGATTTATAAAACGGCTAATATGCCTGGTGTAGTTGTAGGGTTAGCTTGGACTTATGTTGGAGGAGATATCCTGTTTATTGAAACAATTCTGAGTGATGGGAAAGGCGAAATTAAATTAACTGGCAACTTAGGTAATGTTATGAAGGAGAGTGCCACAACAGCATTGAGTTATATTCAAGCAAATGCAAAAAAACTTGGTATAGATCCTGAATTATTCAAAAATAAAAATATTCATGTGCATGTTCCAGAAGGAGCTGTTCCCAAAGATGGTCCTAGTGCAGGTATTACTATGCTTACATCACTCACATCAGCATTTACCGGAAGAAAAGTGAAACCTTTTTTAGCAATGACAGGAGAAATTACTTTAAGGGGTCAGGTATTACCTGTTGGAGGGATTAAGGAAAAAGTATTAGCTGCAAAGCGAGCTGGATTAAAAGAAATTGTGCTTTGTTACATGAACCAAAAAGATGTGGACGAAATAGACAACAATTTTATCAAAGGGGTACATTTTCAATATGTTAAAACAATGCAGCAAGTTATTGATTACGCATTGGTTTAATTCTTTATTAAGAACAAGATTTGTTTTAGTTTTAATATTGAATGCAACGATACATTTTTTTTAGCTTTATTTTTTTATTTAAAATAACGCATGGTTTTTCTCAAACTTTGGGAGGCAATGCCGTTTTTAATTTTCTAACTCAACCGAATACAGCTCAACAATCTGCTTTAGGTGGGGTGAATATTTCAGCTATTTCAAATGATATTGGACTTTCTTTTCACAATCCTGCTTTGTTGCGAAAAGAAATGGATCAACAAATCAATACTTCAATAAATGCATTTTTTGCTGGAATAACCCAGTTTAATTTAACTACTGGATATCATTTATCAGCTCCAAAAATTAACCTTGGTTTAGGCGTTCAATATTTAAATTACGGAACGCTAACCCAAACGGATGCTTCAGGAAACATACTTGGAAACTTTAAACCTAATGATTATGTAGTTCAGATAATGGCATCCAAACAATTTGGAGAAAGATTTTGGTTAGGGTCAACGGCAAAATTGATTCAATCAAATTATGGGCAATATAAAGCTGCAGGAATAGCTATGGATATTGGAATCAATTATTTTGATGAAGCCAACCAAATACAAGTAAGTGTAGCAACAAAAAATATTGGCACACAAATAAGTACCTATAATTTGAGTGGAGTAAAAGAAGAACTTCCTTTTGATTTACAAGCTGGGGTCAGTAAAAAATTAAAAAATGCACCATTTCAGTTTTCTTTAACTGCACATAATTTACATCGGTTGACTATTTATTATAACGACACTACTTTTAATAATTCGGAAGGAATCAATAATAGTAATGGATTACAAAAAGTAGTAGCACATATAGTGCTATCAGCGCAGGTTTTTTTATCAGATTATGTAGAACTAAATTTGGGGTATAACTTTCAAAGAAGGCAAGACTTGAATTTATATGGAACAACTAGCAGCCTAAATGGATTTTCATTTGGTGCTGGTATTTTATTACGCAAACTGCAAATCAGGTATGCTACTGGATTCTATCAGCAAAACTTATTTCATCAGTTTTCGATGAACTTTAATTTAAAAGGGAATCCATTGCAATAATTTATAAATCAAATTTTATCCCTTGTGCCAGCGGTAAATTGTTGCCCCAATTGATTGTATTGGTTTGTCTGCGCATATATGCTTTCCAAGCATCGCTGCCACTTTCTCTACCACCACCAGTTTCTTTTTCTCCTCCAAATGCACCCCCAATTTCTGCGCCGCTTGTGCCAATATTTACATTAGCTATTCCACAATCGCTTCCTAGGGCAGATAAAAATAATTCCGATTCCCTTATATTCATTGTCATAATTGAGGAGGAGAGGCCTTGTGGAACACCGTTTTGTAAAGCTATTGCTTCCTCTAATGTTTTAAATTTCATCACATATAAAATGGGTGCAAATGTTTCGTGTTGTACAATTTGCAAATCATTGGTTACTTCGGCAATACATGGTTTTACATAACAACCACTTTCAAAATCATTGCCATTTATAACGCCGCCTTCTACTAAAAATTTACCGCCCTGTTGTTTACACTGCTCTATCGCAACTAAATACATATTTACAGCATCAATATCTATCAAAGGACCTACATGGTTATTGGTATTCAAAGGATCTCCAATTTTGATTTGTGCATATGCATTAATTAATTTGGAAATAAATGTATCATAAACAGATTCGTGAATAATTAATCTTCTTGTTGTGGTACATCGTTGGCCCGCTGTACCAACTGCTCCGAAAACTGCTCCTATTAAAGACATTTCTAAATCGGCATGCTGAGAAATAATAATGGCATTGTTTCCACCTAATTCTAGAATGCTTCTACCCAATCTAGCTGCTACTTTTGCACTTAATGCTTTTCCCATCTTGGTAGAGCCAGTTGCTGATACCAATGGAATTCTCGAATCGTTACTCATCCATTCACCTACTTCTCTTGCTCCCTGAACCAAACAATTTACTCCTTCTGGTACATTGTTCTTTTCAAAAACGGAACTTACTATTTTTTGTATTGCTATTCCACATAAAGGCGTTTTTTCACTTGGTTTCCAAATAGTTGTATTACCGCAAACCCAAGCCAATGCTGCATTCCAACTCCATACTGCAACAGGAAAATTAAATGCTGAAATTATACCAACTGCTCCTAGAGGATGCCATTGCTCATACATTCTATGAGAACTACGTTCGCTGTGCATGGTTAATCCATAAAGTTGTCTTGAAAGACCAACAGCAAAATCACAGATATCTATCATCTCCTGCACTTCACCATACCCTTCTTGCAAACTCTTGCCCATTTCGTAACTTACTAACTTGCCAAGTGGTTCTTTGTATTGTCTTAATGCATCGCCTACTTGTCTAACAATTTCACCTCTTTTTGGAGCAGGCCATTGTTTCCATATTTTTCCTCCTTCTACAGAAATTTGAATAACTTCTTCGTATGCTTTTTTATCAGCTGCAATAGTAGATCCAATTTTAGATCCATCTACAGGAGAGTAGGAATCTATAATCTCCCCACCGCTTTCTAGCCATTGAATTCCAGAGGAAACACCATGATTGGTTGTATTGATACCTAACTCTTGTAAAAATTTCATAAAAAAATTTAGAGCACAAAGGTAGGGAGTAACTGTTATTAGTCATTAGGGAATTATGTTATTGGTATGGGGTTATTGGTATGGGGTTATTGGTTATAGCGTGTTGAGCTAAATTTTAGCTGCTGCTATGAGTTGATCATACACATTGTTATAACTACTGCCAATAGGAATTTCTTTGCCGATTACGAAAACTTTAGTTTTACTAAATTTTTCAATTTTGAGAATGGGTACTATAAAAGAACGATGAACCCTAATGAAATCTCTTGAAGGGAGTTTTTCTGTGATACTTTTTAATGTCATTAAAGTAAGCACTGGATTGGGCTTTATGTATATCTTTATGTAGTCGTCTAGGGCCTCAATTAACTCGATATCTTTCAAATTAATTTTCATTATTTCATAATTCACTTTTACAAAAAGTGAATTCAATTGTAGCTCTTGAGAGCTCAAAAATTCAACATATTCTTTTGCCTTGTAACATGCTTTTAAAAAGCGATCGTATTCAAATGGTTTGAGTAAATAATCAATAGCATCTACCGAAAAACCTTCTACTGCATAATCTTTATAGGCAGTAGTGAAAACTACTATCGGTTTTGTTGGTAAACTTTTATAAAATTGTAGACCATTGATATCTGGCATTTGAATGTCTAAAAAAAGTATATCAATCTTGTTGTTCTTCAAATACTCTTTTGCTTCATCAGTATTGGTGAATACTTTTTCCAATGACAAAAATGAAATTCTTTGGCAATACTCTTGAATTACTTGTAATGCTAGAGGCTCATCATCTATAGCTATGCATTTAATCATTTTATGTATTGATTGTTAAGTTAACTATATAGTATCCATTCTCAATATCAGTGGTCAATTGGTGTTTATTAGGGTATAATAAGGCCAATCTTCGCTTAACATTATTAATTCCTATTCCTGTATTTTCCATTAAATTATTAACCGATTGAACAATAAAATTTTTCGAATAGAATTCAATAGTAGATCCATTCGATTTGATTTGAATGGTAATATTACTTTGCTCTTTGGTACTCACACCATACTTAAAAGCATTTTCTACAAAAGGGATTAAAATTAGTGGTGCAATAAGTAATTCTCCTGTATTGCCTTCAATTACTAAATTGATACTTACTTTATCGGTTAATCTAACCTGTTGTAAGTCTATATAATTGTGCAAGAAATCTACTTCATTTTGTAAGGGTACTAATTTTTGTTCTGTTTCTGATAATATATACCTCATAATTGAAGCCAACTTCATTACAGCAGGCGCTGTTTTTTCACTTCTAACTATAGCTAATGAATATATATTATTAAGGGTGTTGAAGAAAAAATGTGGATTTACTTGAGATTTCAGAAATGACAATTCGGTGTTTAGTTTTTCATTTTCTGTTTCTTTTCTATTTTGTTCTGTATCTAACCATCTTTGAACAATTGTAATACAAGTTCCTATGGTCATTACTAGCAAGAAAATAGCGGTATTAAAATAATCGTTTCCGCTTCTTCTTCTACTTCTCATGAAACGCTGGCGATTTGCACCGCTTAAATTTTGTTTAATATCTGTTGATGGGTTGAACGGCTCCGGAGGTATTATTTGAGTAGCAATTAAGCGTGGAACATATAAGAAAAAAATCAAGCAAGCAAGAATCGATAAAATATATAGTAACCATTTTTCATTTACTAAAAACTTGGGAATGAGTAATTGGGTATTTAAATAATAAAAAAATACTAAAAAAATATTGTTGGTAATTATTATTGCAAGCATTTGATTGCTCATATTAAATTCTCTAAGCCCAGGAAAAAAAACTAGGTAGGGTAGCGTAAAAAAACACAACCATGCAGCTAAATGCGCAATAAATGGGACTAACTTTTTTTTATGTCTGATAGATGACAAAATGGTTGATTTTGATCTTTATAACCAAATGTATATAAGTGGGTCTGCTAATTGTTAAAATTCGGACGAATGGTAGATCTCTATCGGTGAAAGGATAAATTGCTATTTACTTAAATGTACCTTTTTACTTTCTAGTTCATAATACAAGTGTTGTATTAACCCATCGGCTAGCCCTATCTTGGGTACATAAATTTCTTCCGCTTCGGCCCATCTCATTACATTGATGTATATCTGTAATGCAGGAACTATTACGTCTGCTCGGTCTACCCTCAATTTGTATATATTGATTCTATCTTCTAAAGAAAAACTAGAGATCTCCTTGAAATAATCTTTCAATAGTTCAATATTCAATGGTTTTCCATCTTTCTTTTTACTCAATGAGAACACTTTATTGATATTTCCTCCGGTTCCAATTGCAATAATTTTTTTATATCCTTTGGTTTTTAATTTAATGAAATCTTTCAGCTCATTCCATTTGTCATCATCCACCATATCTTTTAATAGTCTAATTGTTCCAATATTAAAAGATTTTTTAAAAGTGAGTTTTCCGTCGGTAAAAAATGTTAATTCGGTACTACCTCCACCTACATCAATGTATAAATAGGAGTTATTCGCATCCATATTTTCAGCAACATGGTTTTCATATATAATGGAAGCTTCAAGGTCGCCGCTGATAATTTCGATTTCTAAACCTGTTTCTAGTTTTACTTTTCGAATGATATCTGTACTATTTGATGCATCTCTCATTGCACTTGTTGCACATGTAATTATTTGTTTTACATCATAAGCATTAATCAAGTGACTATAGGCTTTCATTGTTTGAAGAATCATTCCTCTTTTTTCTTTGGAAATTTCCCCTCTCTCAAATACATCAAAACCCAACCTCAGCGGAACCCGTACTAGATTTAATTTATTGAATTGAGGAAGTCCTTCTTGATTAAAGGATACTTCAACAATTAATAATCTCGCAGCATTACTTCCAATATCAATTGCGGCTAGCCTCACTGGTTGAATGATTTTTCTTGAATAGATAGTGATACGTTTCTATCTGAGAGCGTATCCTTTTTTTACCAACGGAAGGTACATAGTTGTTGGCTAAATCGCTATCCAAAATTCTTGCTTTTACATTATCTCTTAATTGTATGTGGATAATATCTATTAATTCTTGCTTAATAAGCGGATCTGTTATTTGAATAGCAGCTTCCACTCGATGGTTAAGGTTTCTAACCATCCAATCTGCGCTAGAAATATATACTTTTTCCTGCCCTAGATTATGAAATATCATCACACGGGAATGTTCCAGATATTCATCTACAATACTGATGGCTTTAATAGGATGTTTGAATTTTTTCAAATCAATAACAGGACAAAATATTCCTCGAACAATCATAAAGATTTCTACTCCTGCTGTTGCAGCTGCATATAATTTTTCGATCAGTGGCTGGTCACTTAATGAGTTTACTTTTACGATAATTTTTGCGGCCTTCCCAGCTTTTGCATTTTTAATTTCATTGTCTATCAATAGCATGATTTGCTTGCGCATATTGGTAGGACATACCCAAAGTGTTTTACAAAGTTGTAAGTTGCGTATTCCGGTTTTCCAGTTTTCGAGATAATTAAAAATCCGATTAATGTCTGCCATCACAAACCTATTGGAAGTTAGTAAACAATGATCACCATAAACTCGAGCTGTTTTTTCATTCAAATTCCCAGTATTTACAAATCCATACTGGATGGTTTTAGTTCCTTTTCTTTTTTTAATAATGCAAAGCTTGGCATGTATTTTCATTTTGGGTACTCCAAGTAATACGGTTACACCTTCCTCTTCCAGTATATTTTTCCATTCTAAATTATTTTCTTCATCAAATCTGGCTTTTAATTCAAGCATTACAATTACTTGCTTGCCATTTCTAGAAGCATTGATCAATGCATTGATGATTTTTGAATTAGACGCTAACCGATAAGCAGTGATTTTAATGGATGTAACATCCGGATCCATTGCGGCTTCTCTTAATAAATCAATCAACGGATCAAATGAATGGTAAGGAAAATTCAATAGTACATCTTGCTTAAGTATAATGTCTGTAACCCTTTGAGCTGACTGTAAAGATTTTGGTTTGAAGGCTGCCCTGCGTTCGCTTTTAGCTACAAACACATCTGGGAAGTCCATGAAATGCCGGAAATTATGAATTCTTCCACCAGGTATAATATTGCTTTTTCGGCTTAGACTA
Organism: Sphingobacteriia bacterium; assembly: GCA_031422175.1. Lineage (GTDB taxonomy): Bacteria > Bacteroidota > Bacteroidia > Chitinophagales > Chitinophagaceae > Sediminibacterium. Next base: position 22,679 of record JANOQC010000004.1, read on the forward strand.
AGGCGTCTGATCAAGTATTCTAATAATCCTGCATCCATTTCTTTATCATATACAAATCGAACGGGTTTCCCTTTTCTTCTGTTCTTAATTCCTTTTTCTATTTTTTCTGCAAAACTGGTGCTGATATCATTATCGAGATCTAGTTCTGCATCTTTGGTAACTTTAAAAACATGCGATTCAAAATTATCATAGCCAAAATAAGAGAATATAATTGGAAGGTTAAAACGAATAACATCTTCTAATAGAATAATTTGTTGATCTTCTTTTTTTGATGGGAGAATGATGAATCTACCTACTGATTTTGCAGGCACTTCAATCAATGCATATTTTTGATTATAGGCTGAGGTTTTTTTACGCATTACCACACCTAAATAAATACTTTTATCTCTTAAATAGGGTAGTTGAGGTAGGCTTTCAATCATTAAAGGAATAATTGTAGATCTAACTTCTTCATCAAAGAATTTTTTTACAAAAATTTGTTGTTCTTTAGTGAGTTGTTTTTCATTGACAATACTGATCTTTTCTTTTTTTAATTATTTTACAAT
>JANOQC010000005.1:0-1609 GCA_031422175.1 Sphingobacteriia bacterium
AAGCGTAGGGAATTTACAATTGGATTATTCAATGCATTTTTTACCAGATTTACACCTTAATATCAATGTCGGTTACGATATTTCTAAAGGAAAATACTTAAGTTCTGCAGCGGCAGACTATTTTCCTGCAAATCTTCAAGACGGTTATATCTACTATGGAGATCCTTCTCGCGAAGTTCAGAATACTTTATTCGAATCGTATTTATTTTACAGCAAAGAAATAGCTGCGATAAAAAGTAGGTTCGATATTACGGCTGGTTATTCCTATAATGATTTCTTGACAACCAACTATTTTTATCCAACCTTCAGACCTGATGGAGTTAAACAACCCAATAGCGATCCTGTTTTTCCGTTTGACAAGCCAAGTCATTCCATCATTTCTTTTTATGGTAGATTAAATTATGTGTTTAACGAAAAATATTTACTGACAGCAACTTTACGTCAAGATGGTTCATCCCGATTTTCAGAGGAAAACAGATGGGGTTTATTTCCCTCTGCAGCTTTTGCCTGGAAAATAAAAGAGGAAAGTTTTCTTAAAGACAGCAAAACTTTTTCCGATTTGAAACTAAGATTGGGTTATGGTGTTACTGGGCAACAGGATGGTATTGCCAATTATTATTATAGACCAAGTTATTTTTCTGGGAATACAGACGAGCAGTACACTTTTGGGAATACGAGTTATTTAACCGTTAATCCAGGTGCTTACAATCTAAATCTTAAATGGGAAGAGACAGCTTCTTCGAATATTGGAATCGATTTTGGCTTTTTAAAAAATAGGCTGACAGCAAGTGTTGATGTATATCTCAAAGAAACCAAAGATTTATTAAATAATACTAGAGTTCCCTTAGGCTTTAATCAAGGCAGTGAATTGTTGCTCAACATTGGTACAATGGAAAATAGGGGAGTAGAATTTGCATTAAAAGCTATTCCGATAAAAACCGAAAATATGAATTGGGATCTAAACTTTAATTTTACTTACAACGAAAATAAAATTACCCACCTGAACGATGTTTCCGATGAAGGAATCGGACTCTTTAGCGATGCTATTTTGGTGAATACTGTTGGTTATCCAAGAAACACTTTTTATTTGTATCATCAAGTATATGGTACAAACGGAATGCCAATAGAGGGACAAATGCTTGACGTAAATAATGATGGCTTACTCAATGCCAGTGACCGTTATATTACAGATAAATCGACAGCTCCACGATACCTTATGGGTTTCAGTACTAATTTCCAATACAAAAAATGGAATGTAAATACCGCTTTTCACGCTAACTTAGATCATTATTTATTTTTTCAGCCTTATAACAATACCATTACAATCACGGAATTTCAGACCTCGCAAAACCTTAGCACTTTGTATTACGAAACTCTTTTTAGTCGTAATGATCCAGTACAAGGATACAGTGATTTTTATTTACAAAATGCTTCTTTCTTGAAAATGGATAATATCAGCATTGGTTATGATTTTGGTAAAGTATTGGCTAATAATAAAGTGGGAATGAACCTTAATTTTTCAGTACAAAATGTATTTATCATTACCAATTATCAAGGTCTTGATCCTGAAGCGATGACAACTAATGGCAATGAAAATCCGTATCCTGTT
>JANOQC010000006.1:0-3082 GCA_031422175.1 Sphingobacteriia bacterium
GTCTCTGGTAAAATTACAGATGACAAAGGGAATCCGCTTCGAGGCGTTAGTGTCAGAGAAGTTACTGCCGAAAGAAAAGTATTGGCAACAACTGTTTCTGCAGATGATGGTGGTTTCACAATAAAAGTTGCAACAAATGCTAGAAATTTACAATTCTCTTCAATCGGTTTTATTGAGCAATCAATTCCAATTTCTTCAATTAAAGGATCTTTAGGAGTAAAGTTATTATCCAGCGTAGAGAGTTTAGGAGAGGTTATTGTAACGACTGCTGGTGGACTTCAAACCAAGAAAAAAGATCAAGGATACGCAAGTAGTCAGGTCACTGGAGAAAAATTAACAGTTGGTAAACCTACTAATATAGCATCAGGCCTTTTAGGTAAAGTAGCTGGTTTAACAGTAAGTGCTACAAGTGGAGGTGTTAACCCTACTTTTAGGGTTGTATTACGCGGGCAACGTTCCTTAACTGGTAATAACCAAGCGCTAATTGTATTAGATAATATTATTGTACCCAATGAATTATTAGGCAATCTAAATCCAGAAGACGTTGAAGATATTCAAGTATTGAATGGTGCGGGTGCAGCAGCTTTATTTGGATCTGAAGCATCGAATGGGGCATTATTAATTACTACTAAACGTGGTTCAAGAAATAAGCCTGAAGTAAGAATATCCAATACCTTTACAGCAGAGCAAATTTCCTTTTTCCCAAAATTACAAACACAGTATGGAGCTGGCTCTACAGCTAATTTCCCTGTTTATACCCCTTACGAGAACCAACAATATGGTCCTGCATTTGATGGAACATTAAAACCAATCGGACAACCGCTTGCTGATGGAAGTATACAAACAATTCCGTATTCTCCAGTGAATGGTAAAAATAGTTTTTGGCAACAGGGTTCTACCAATCAAACAGATATTTCTATTTCAAGTGGAGATGAAAGAGGATCTATGCAAGTTTCTGCTCAATATATTGATGCAATAGGAACTACACCAGGTGATAAATACAATAAAACAACTTTAAGAATTGGAGGTAACCGTAAAATGGCCAAAAACTTAGAAGTGAATTATGGGGTCAATTATACCCAAAACAGATTTAATACTACTTCACAAACAGGGGCTATATATGGTAACTTAATGCAGCAATCTGCAAATATTCAAGCAACCAATTATAAAAATTGGAGAACAGAAAAATTTGCAACCCCAGATGATTACTTCAATCCATTTTATCAAAATCCTTATTTCTTAGCAGATAATTATCGTTCCTATACTAGAAATGATTATTTGTCAGGAAATATAGATATAAAATACAGCCCGACTAAATGGTTGGATTTAACTTTTAGAAATGGAATTACTACACGAAACAATACTGGTACATCAACTGTAGATGTGTTTATTTATTCTGATTTTGCAAAGGCAACTACAAAAGGAAGTTATAAGAAAACAGATATTACTGGAAGTTACTCAGAGAGCTCTTTTTACAGTACTAGATTAACTTCTGAATTTCAAGTTGGAATAAAAAAGAAATTCAATGATTTCAATGTAAGATTCACTTCTGGATTCACCGTTAGACAAGATCAAAGTAGAAGTTTGTCGGCAGCAATTTCAGGATTGGTTACTCCAGGATTATTTAATTTAGCAAATACTTTAGCATTACCAACAGCGAGTAACTCTCAATACAAAGCAAGGCAAATGGGAGCTTATGGTGATTTAAATGTTGGCTATAAAAATTTTATCAATGTGCATGCAACCGGAAGAAATGATTGGGTTTCAACTTTAAGTCCTGAAAATCGATCCTTCTTTTATCCAGCTGTAGATTTTGCTTTTTCTCCTATGGAAGTATTTACTTCAATGAAAAATTCCAAGATCATCAACTCATTAAAAATCAGAGGAGGTTGGTCTAAAGTAGGTCAGGTAAATTTGGGTGGAAATTTTGGTGCCTATCAATTAAACCCAACATTTAGCCAAGGAAGCAGTTATCCTTTTCCAAGTGGTGCAGGTTTTTCTTTGGATGGAACCATTGTATCTAATAACCTAAAACCAGAAATTACCAAAGGTTGGGAAGCAGGATTTGATGCGAGCTTTTTAAAAGGACGTTTAACAACCAATTTTACTTGGTACAGTACAAGAACATCTGATCAAACGGTAACTGCTTCAATTGCTCCTTCTTCTGGATTTACTTCATACCGATTAAATGCTGCATTAACAAGTAGTCAGGGATTAGAAACAACGGTTAATTATGTGGCTATTCGCAAAAAAGATTGGGAGTTAACATTGGGTGCTGTCTATACGCATATTATCGAGAACAATGTGTTGGCCATCACTGCCGATGTTAGTTCACTATCATTAGGTAGCGGGTCATTTGCTATTGTAGGTCAACCTTTTCCGGTTATTTTTGCAACATCTTATAAAAGAGATCCACAAGGCAGGGTAATTGTAGATCCAATAACTGGTTATCCATCTAGAAATGATGCCAATACCGTTTTAGGAAGCGCGGTGCCAATTGATATTCTTGGATTAAATTTTAATTTAAGTTACAAAGCATTTCGATTAACAGCACAAGGCGAATACAGAGGTGGTCATGTAACCTACATGAATAACACAACAGCTTTTGATTTCTCGGGTGGCGGATTAGCAACAGTTGCATTTAACAGAGAGCGATTTGTTTTTCCAAATTCTTCCATACCAGATCCAGCTAAGCCTGGAGAGTTTATGGCCAACACCAACATCACTGTAAGAGACGGGGGTTACGGTTTTTGGACTCAAGCACCTCGAACTGGAGTTGCAGAAAACTATGTAGCTTCTGGTGCATTTTGGAAATTAAGAGAAGTTGCTTTGTCTTATGAAGTGCCTTCTACTTTGATGCAAAAATTAAAGTACATCAAGCGAATAACGTTGAGTTTCCAGGCAAGAAATTTAATTATGTTATTGCCTAAAACAAATTTATACACTGACCCAGAATACAGTGACAATGGAAGTGGTAGCAATGGAATTGGAGTTGCAGGTATTGCAAGCCCACCTCCATCACGTTATTTCGGTGGAACCATTTCCTTAACTTTTTAATTTAGAAACATGAAGCAATTAGTTT
>JANOQC010000007.1:0-7181 GCA_031422175.1 Sphingobacteriia bacterium
TCTGAAACAGTGTATCCACTTATTTGGCTTTTTAATGATTGATAATTGGATTTAAATATTTCGAGGATGCGAATAAAATTACTCGGATCTCCCACATCCATAGCGTTAGAAATAGTTGAAACAGCATTTTTAGGTTTGTAAATGCCTGTTCGTAAATACTCTGGTACGGCATCATTAACATTACACGCTGCAATAAAATGTTTTACTGGCAAGCCGCTGAAATACGCTAAAAGCCCTGCACAAATATTACCGAAATTTCCACTAGGCACTGAAATCACTGGTGTAGCATCAAAGTTTTTCCATTGTTGGTAAGCAAAAAAATAATACAACTGTTGCGGTAACCATCGAGCTACATTAATTGAATTGGCAGAAGTAAGTTGCATCTGTTTATTCAAGTCTGCATCCATAAACGCCGATTTCACCATCGCTTGACAATCATCAAAGCTTCCATCTACTTCAAATGCAGTTATATTTTGCCCACAGGTAGTTAATTGTAATTCTTGCACAGGGCTTACTTTGCCTGATGGATATAATATCACCACATCTACTCCCTCCTCTCCCAAAAAACCATTGGCTACTGCACCGCCAGTATCTCCCGAGGTTGCTACTAAAACCGTAATTTTAGCAGATTGCCCTTTCGAAAAATATCCCAAACACCTACTCATAAAACGAGCACCTACATCTTTAAAAGCCAATGTTGGTCCATGAAATAATTCTAAAGAGGCAATTGATTCATTGATATCAACTAATGGAAATTCAAAATCAATGGTTTCACTTATAATTTGATAAAGAGCTTCTTCAGTAATGGTATTGCCTATATAGGGTAACATTATTTTGAAAGCCAATTCTTGTTTTGAAAAGGATTGAATTTGTTTGATTAACTGTTTATCTAATACCGGAATTAATCTAGGAAAATACAAACCCTTATCTGGTGCCTGACCAAGAATGGTAGCTTCTTTGAAATTGACATCAGGGGATTGTTTATTTAAACTGTAATACTGCATATATTTATACAAAAATGAGCGCGCAATATGGTTACGCTTCTATTATTTTAATCCCTTCTTGGTTAATTGTAGTAACATAGGTATGATGATCTAATCCAATGTCCGAATAAATATTTTTCATTTCAGTCTCTACTTTTCTTGCAATTTGCTCCTCTTTACTCAACATAAATATGGATGGACCAGAACCTGAAATGCCGCCTCCCATTGCGCCTGCTTCTTTACTTTTGGCTTTAACTAAATCAAAACCAGGAATAAGAATACTTCGTATAGGTTCTATTAAAACGTCTTCTAATGATCTGCTAATTAAATCATTATCTCCTTTTTGCAAACCAGCTACTAATCCTGCAATATTACCCCATTGTTTAATAGCGTCTTTTAATAGTATTTGTTGCTTGAGTATACTTCTTGCATCAGCTGTTCTAACTTCAATTTGAGGATGAACAATGGTTACAAATAATGGTGGAGCATTGAGTTCAATAATATCCAAAGGAAAAATGGATCGTATTAAAGTTACGCCACCATAGATACATGGGGCAATATTATCTGCATGTTTTACTCCAGAAGCAAGCTTCTCTCCATTCATGGCAAACCGCACCAGATCTTCTTTTGTAAATTTATTATTTAATAAAAGATTGGCTGCAAATACAGCACCGGCAGCACTTGCAGCACTAGATCCAACGCCAGAACCTGGTTTAATTTGCTTATTAATACATAATTCGAGCCCAATCGATTCCGGCAATTCCTCAAGCATAGCAATCAATGCTGCACCGGCTACATTTTTTAATGGATCAGTTGGTAAATTATATTCGTCTTCGTTTACAATTGTAATCCCAGCATTTTCAGTAAACCTAATCTTCATGATATCATAGGGTTCATTTACTGCAAAGCCCAATACATCGAACCCACAAACCATATTGGCCACCGTTGCAGGAGCATGAATTATTATTTGATTACTACTCTTTAACATTATTTATTTAAATAAAATTCATCATTCATCAATACAAACTCAAAATTCCCAATGCTTACTTATTATCTCTTAATTCATTACTCTGAGTATATCTGCAAATACCCCCGACGCTGTTACATCAGCTCCAGCACCTGCACCTTTAATAACCAATGGTTGCAATGGATAACGATCAGTATAAAACAATACCAAATTATCCTTCCCATATAAATGATAGAAATCTGAGTTTTCCGGAATATGCTCTAAGCCAACTTTAGCTAATCCTTTATCAAAAACTGCTACAAATTTCAATTTACAATTAGCCAATTTTGCCGCTTCAAATAATTGTTTAAAGTGGGGCTCTTGCTTTTCCATTTCCAAATAAAAATCTTCTACAGATCCTTCAAAACAACTTGCAGGCAAAAAATAAGTGTTGGAAATTGCATCCATCTCTATTTTCTCTCCAGCTTCTCTTGCCAAAATCATAATTTTTCTCATCACATCTGTACCACCTAAATCCAATCTTGGATCTGGTTCTGTATATCCTTCTGCTTGGGCTTGTTTAACTATTTGAGCAAATGGTACCGTTGTATCATAATTATTAAATACAAAATTTAATGTACCAGAAAGCACTGCTTGTATTTTATTGATTTTATCTCCACTGCGCAATAAATCATTCAAAGTGCCAATAATTGGTAGTCCAGCTCCAACATTGGTTTCAAATAAAAATGGTGCATTAAACTCTCTAGATAAAGATTTTAATTGTTTATACTTTTCAAAAGTAGAGGAACAAGCAATTTTGTTACAAGCCACTACACCAATACTTTTTTGCAGTAAAGCAGCGTAAACTGATGCAACTTTGGCATTTGCTGTTACATCCACAAATACACTATTCCGCAAATTTTTCTGAATAATCTTTTCTACAAAATCGTGTATACCGGCACTAGGAGCATGGTCTAAATCTGATTTCCAATTATTCAAATCTATACCTGAATCATTCAGTAACATTTTTTTACTGTTAGCAATACCTACAACTTGCAACTGTAATTTCAGGTGCTCCTTTAAATAAACCAATTGTTGATTAATTTGACCAATTAATTTTCCTCCAACATTACCTGCTCCGGCAATAAATACATTAAGCTGCTTATAAGTAGTTTCAAAGAAAATTTCATGCAATACATTAATGGCTTTTTTAACATCATTCGCAGAAAGAACAGCTGATATATTTTTCTCAGATGAGCCCTGTGCGATAGCCCTTACATTAATCCCATTTCTTCCTAAAGCACCAAACATTTTTCCGCTTATTCCCGGATGACTTTTCATTTGCTCTCCTACTAATGCAACAATGCTTAATCCAATTTCTACTTTTACAGGATCTACTTTACCAGTTTCAATTTCATAAGCAAAGGCTTGATTAATGTTCAATTGAGCTATGACTGCATCGGTTTCACTAATTCCTACACAAATAGAATGCTCCGAAGAACTTTGTGTAATAAGGATTACGTTAATATTCTTAACGGCTAAAATTTCAAATAATCTTTTTGAGAACCCAGGTATCCCAACCATTCCACTTCCTTCTAAACTCAATAAACTTATAGAATTAATACTCGAAATGCCTCTTATAATTTCATTATCAAATACAACTTTTTCTTCTATTATTGTTCCTTTTGCATCTGGCTCGAAAGTGTTTTTTATCCAAACAGGAATGTTTTTTTTCATTACTGGCTGAATCGTAGGAGGATAAATAATTTTTGCTCCAAAATGCGAAAGCTCCATAGCTTCCTGATAAGAAATCCTTTCAATATGTTTAACATGTTGAACCAACCGAGGATCAGCCGTCATCATTCCACTTACATCTGTCCAGATTTCAAGGGTTGCTGTATTTAATGCCGCAGCAAAGATTGCGCCTGTGTAATCAGATCCTCCCCTTCCTAAAGTAGTGGTATTATTTTGGGCATCGGCTGCTATAAATCCAGGAACAATATATACGTGAAATGAGTATAGACTAAAATAATGATTAATAGATGCATTGGTTTTTTCGAAATTTACTGCTGCATTTCCATATTTGTCATTGGTTAATATTAGTTGTCTTGAATCAACCCATTGTTGAGAAACAGCTAAAGATTTTAATTTTGCAGAAATAATATAGGAGGAAATTAATTCGCCATAACTTACCAATCGGTCTTTAATACGTGGCGACAATTCCCCCAATAAAAAAATTCCATCACATAAACTCTCTAATTCATTCAACTGTTGCTTTACCCAACTCAACGTAGCACTTTGTTCTTGGATAGGCAATAATTCTCTGACAGCATCTAAATGCTTAGTTTCTAATAGTTTAATTTCTTGTTTGTACAAATCATTTTCTGAAGAAGCTAATGTACCAGTATAAATTAATTGATCTGTTACCCCTCCTAATGCAGACACTACCAATACAACAGGTTCTTGTTGAATTGCTTTTAAAACAATATCAACTACTTTATTAATATTTGTTGCGTTAGCAACTGAACTCCCCCCAAATTTTAAAACTTGCATAATATGCTGACTTAAGAGACTTATTTAATTTTTACACTAGGTACCCAAACACATTGTCATTTTTATTCAATGGAGTATAGTTAACATTAAACTTTTTCATATTGCTGATTAGTTTTGCATAATCGCTACTGTCTAAGAGTTCTATACCCACCAATGCAGGGCCACTTTCTTTATTGTGTTTTTGCATGTATTCAAAACGAGTAATATCATCGGTTGGCCCTAATACATAGTTTACAAATTCTTTCAATGCCCCCGGCCTTTGTGCAAATCGAATGAGAAAATAATGCTTCAATCCTTCATATTGCAAGGACCTTTCTTTAATCTCTTGCATCCGATCTATATCGTTATTACTTCCACTCACAATACAAACAATTGTTTTTCCTTTTATTGCATCAGCATAATCATCTAATACAGCAATAGATAGTGCACCAGCAGGTTCTACCACAATAGCATCTTCATTATATAATTGAAGGATTGTAGTACATACCTTTCCTTCGTTAACTAAGTGCATATCATCCAATACTTCTCTGCAAATTGCAAATGGAATATCCCCTACACGCTTAACTGAAGCACCATCAACAAAACGTTCAATGGTTTCTAGTGTAACAGGGTGCCCAGCTTTCAAGGCCTCGTACATGGAGGGTGCACCTTCAGGTTCTACTCCAATTATTTTGGTATGCGGAGAATTAGTTTTAAAATAGGCACCAACACCTGCAGATAAACCCCCACCTCCAACAGGAGAGAAAATAATATCAACATGGGGTAAATCTGATAAAATTTCTACTCCAACAGTTGCTTGCCCCTCTATAATTCGATGGTCATCAAATGGAGGAATAAAGGTAAGGTCATGAACTTCGGCATATTCTTTTGCAGCAATAGCACAATCATCAAAAGTATCTCCTACTAATTTTATTTCTACATGACCATCACCAAACATTTTGGTTTGAGATACTTTTTGATTGGGTGTAATAATGGGCATAAAAACCACCCCAGTTATATTTAACTTTCTACAACTATAGGCAAATCCTTGTGCATGATTGCCTGCGCTTGCACACACAACCCCTTTTTCTAATTGATGTGTAGGTAAACTACTCATCATATTATATGCACCTCTAATTTTATAAGACCGAACTACTTGCAAATCTTCTCTTTTTAAAAAAACACTACATTGGTATTTTTTTGAAAGATTTATATTGTAGGTTAGTGGTGTATGAGTAACTATCGACTCTAATCGATGTGCTGCACTCGCCACATCCAAGCCAAAACAAAGAGAATTATTTATTGATACATTTTCCATTATCGGTATATCAGGCGTTTGTATTGATGGTCTTCATATCTGTCATGGCTTGCCTTAATTCTTCTCCAATTAATTCAACAGGATGGTACCTGATTACCGCATTAACAGCAATTAAGGTTTTATTATCAACACCAGCATCGATACCAATATTGAAATTTTTTCCGATCACATCCGAATCTATATTTTTCATAAAATCGGCCAATAAAGGCTTACATGCATGAGTAAATAAATAACAACCATATTCTGCTGTATCAGAAATTACTTGATTCATTTCAAATAATTTTTTACGTGCAATGGTGTTGGCAATTAATGGAGCTTCGTGTAAAGACTCATAATAAGCAGATTCCTCTTTAATGCCTGCTTCTACCATTGTTTCAAAAGCCAATTCAACTCCAGATCGTACAAATGCTACCATCAATAATCCATTATCAAAAAATTCCTGCTCTGAAATTTTAGCATCTGTTGGGGCAGTTTTTTCAAAAGCTGTTTCACCAGTTGCAGCCCTCCAGGTTAATAAATTTTTATCATCATTGGCCCAGTCTTCCATCATCGTCTTAGAAAAATGACCACTCATGATATCATCCTGGTGCTTTTGAAACAGCGGACGTAAAATATTTTTTAACTCTGTTGACAATTCATACGCTTTCAGTTTTGCAGGATTCGATAAACGATCCAGCATCGCAGTAACGCCGCCATGTTTTAGCGCTTCAGTAACTACTTCCCATCCGTACTGGATCAGTTTTGCAGCATAACCTGGTTCAATACCTTTCTCAATCATTTTATCAAAAGATAAAATTGATCCTGTTTGTAACACACCACATAAAATAGTCTGCTCTCCCATCAAATCAGATTTAACTTCTGCCACAAATGAGGAACGCAATACACCAGCCCTGTGACCTCCCGTTGCAGCAGCATACGCTTTTGCCTGTGCCAAACCTTTTCCTTCAGGGTCATTTTCAGGATGCACAGCAATTAATGTAGGTACACCAAAACCTCTTTTATATTCTTCTCTCACTTCAGTGCCGGGGCATTTTGGTGCCACCATAATAACTGTGATATCTTTTCTTATCTGTGTTCCTTCTTCTACAATATTAAAACCATGAGAATAAGAAAGCGTTGAACCTTTCTTCATCAACGGCATAATTGCTTTTATAACAGACGTATGTTGTTTATCCGGTGTTAGGTTCAATACTAAATCAGCATTCGGGATCAACTCTTCATAAGTGCCTACTTCAAAACCATTTTCAGTAGCATTTTTCCACGAAGCTCTTTTTGATTCAATCGCTTCTTTACGCAGCGTATAAGAAATATCCAAACCAGAATCCCTCATGTTCAAACCCTGGTTCAGGCCCTGTGCACCGCAACCAACTATTACGATCTTTTTTCCTTTTAATACATTCAC
>JANOQC010000008.1:0-47653 GCA_031422175.1 Sphingobacteriia bacterium
GTTTTTTAAAAATTACAGTTGGTTTAAAAAATTTGACTTCACAATGCTACAGAAAAATTTTATGATTATTAAAAACTTTTCTATAACAACGAAAGGGGTTACAAAGTAGGGATTTTATTTAACGCAACAAATTCTCGAACAATAAACTTTCATTACTTTTTACCGATTTTATCAATATTTATTGCCTTTCATCAAACTGTTACTCAAAAACATTGTTAAATGGCACACATATATATCTTTATCGCTTTATCTAACAACTAATTATGTCAATGAAAAAAATTTTAATTACTTCAACCACATGGGTGCTTGCAGTTGGTTTATTTGCACAGCAAAGGCCCCAAAACCCAACCCCACAAGGGCCCACAACACCAGCCCCCACATCTCAAACACCTACTGTTGGGGCTCCTCCTGCAGGCGGATTTGGTAATTTTGGTGCTGCACAGCGTCAAGGTCCAAGAGCTTATAAGGATGTTATTACTGATAAGGCAGTTTCTAAAAAAGGCCTTTTTACAGTTCATAAAGTAGATGAAAAGTATTATTTCGAGATTGCTGACTCTATTTTTGGAAGGGAAATACTATCAGTTGTTCGTTTTATTAAAGTACCTGCTGGTGGTGGATACGGAGGTTCTGAGGCTAATCAACAAACGATAACATTCGAAAAAGGCCCTAGCAATACTATCTTCCTTAGAACAATAACCCTTGTAAATACTGCAAGCCCAGATCAACAGATTTACAAAGCAGTAACTAACTCAAATCTAAATGCCATTGCAGCTTCATTTCCTATAGCAGCATTTGGTAAAGATTCAACTAGTGCAATTATTGATGTAAGCGACTTTTTTAAAGGAGATAATCAAGCTGTTAGTATTAGCCCATCTTCAAAAAGAAGATTGAGTTTAACAGCATTGGCGCAAGACAGATCATTTATTGCAAAAATTAATACTTTCCCAATTAATACTGAAATCAAAACAGTCAAAACTTATTCAGCTACCCCATCTGTTGGTGGTTTTGGTGCTCCCACTTTTCCAGGCGCACCTACATCTATTCAGGCAGCTAATGATGCAGGCGCAGTTACCATAGAATTGAATACTTCTTTATTACTGCTCCCTAAAACACCTATGCAGCAAAGAACTTGGGATAAAAGGGTTGGATATTTCCCAGACGAATTCTCGGTTTTTAGCGACGATCAACAAAAAGTTGAAAAAGTAACTTTTGCTGTTCGTTGGAGATTGGAGCCGAAAGAAGGAGAATGGGAAAAATGGATGAAAGGTGAACTAGTTGAACCAAAAAAACCGATCATTTACTATATTGATCCTGCTACTCCAAAGCAATGGCGCAAGCATTTAATTGCAGGTATCAATGATTGGCAAATGGCATTTGAAAAAGCTGGTTTTAGAAATGCCATCATGGGCAAAGAATGGCCTGAAAACGATAGCACAATGAGTATGGAAGATGCTAGATATTCAGTTGTTAGATATTTAGCTTCTGATATAGCTAATGCAAGTGGTCCAAATGTACACGATCCAAGAAGTGGAGAGATAATAGAAAGCCATATTCAATGGTACCACAACGTAATGAAATTGGTGCACGATTGGTATATGGTTCAAACAGCTGCTGTAGACCCTGGTGCTCGCAAAATGAAATATGATGATGATTTAATGGGCGACTTAATTCGCTTTGTATCTTCTCATGAAGTTGGACATACACTTGGTCTACTCCACAATAAGGGTAATAGCAGTAGAACACCAGTAGAAAAATTAAGAGACAAAGCATGGGTTGAAGCCAATGGTCACACAGGATCTATTATGGATTATGCACGATTTAACTATGTAGCACAACCTGAGGATAATATTGGTAGAAAAGGATTGTATCCAAGAATTGGAGATTATGATAAATGGGCTATAAAATGGGGTTATGGATTCATTCCCGGAAATACTAGTGAGCAATTAGAAACAAATAGCAGTAAAATGATTACTGCTGCTTTAAAAGCCAATCCACGTCATTGGTTTGGAACTGATGAATTAGGCAACTCAACTGATCCAAGAAGCCAAAGTGAAGACTTGAGCGACAATGCTGTAAAAGCTTCAGAATATGGTATCATGAATTTGAAGAGAATTATTAAAGGATTACCAGATTGGACCAAAGAAGAAAATGATCAATATGAAAATGTTGGAACAATGTATGTTCAATTATTAAGTCAATTCAGAAGGTATATGGGACATGTAACTGCTAATGTTGGCGGTGTATATGAAACCTTTAGTGTGGCAGAACAAAATGAACCTGTTTATGAAATAACACCGAAAGCTCGTCAGAAAGAAGCGGTAGCGTTTTTAAACAAACAAATTTTTGAAACGCCTAATTGGTTGATCGATCGTGAACTTTGGAATAAATTTAATAATCCAATTTCCAATGATCCAATCATGTCTACACAAGACGCTGTTTTAAGTGGCTTAATTAGTACAACAAAATTAGGCCGTTTACAATTAGCAAGCAACCGTTTTGGTGCTGATAAAGCTTACAATGCAATGGAATTGTTGAATGATGTTCAGACTGGTTTATTCAGTGAATTAAGTTCTAAAAAAACCATTGATCAATATCGTAGATTATTGCAAATGAGCTACGTAGATAAATTGGTTGATATCATTACACCTTCTTCTACAAATGCTGCATTAACAATCATTGCTGGTGGTGGAAGAGGCGGCGGCGCTTCTATTGATATTAATAAAAGCGATGTGCCTGCAATTGTAAGAGCACAGTTGGTTGCTTTACGTGCACAATTAAATAGTTCAGCAGCTGGTTTTGGAGATAAATTAAGCAAGATTCATTTACAAGATTTATCAGAAAAAATCAAACAAGGATTAGACCCTAAATAAGGTACCTAATAAAAAGTTAAACCGATTATCAACCTCATAGGATAAAATCTATGAGGTTTTTTTATGGCATAATTTTTGAATAAAAAATTACATGAAATATTGCTACCTATTCTGCTTACTGATTTTTTCAACTACTGCTTTTTCTCAGAAAAAAGAAATTGTTTGGGGTTATTTAAAAGACAGCGTTACAAAGGAGCCAATTGTATTGGCAAGTGTAGCCAACTTTGAAACGAAGAAAACAGTTATGTCGAGTAATAATGGAAGATTTAAAATTGAAGTATCAGACAATCAAATTCTCTCCTTTGCAGCAATAGGCTATCACTTCGATACTGTTGCATTTCATAAAACCTTACTAATAAAAGATACTTTATATTTATTCCTTCAACCTCTGGCAAGTTCATTGGGCAATGTAACAGTATATACAAAATCTACGAATGCTTACAGAGAAGATAGTATAGAAAGAAGAAAAGATTTTATGGGTGAAAGAGTGCAATATGCAATTCCGGTTGCTGCATTATCCAACACCGGTGCAGGATTGGGAATTAATTTAGATAGGTATTCTAAGCATGAAAAAGAAAAAAGAAAAGCTTTTGCTTTTTTTGAAGCCAATGAGAAAGAAGCATATATTAATTACAGATTTCCTGCATCACTAGTAAATAAATACAGCGGTCTAAAAGATGAGGCATTACAAAATTTTATGCAAGAATTCCGACCTTCTTATGAGTGGTTGCGGAAACACAAAACCGAAGAAGATATTAAATATTATATCAACGACCAGCTAAAGAGAATTAAGAAATAAGAATTATGAGTTATGAATTATCAGCTACAATTTGGAATTAAGAAATGTATCTCTTAATTCTTATCACTTAATTCATAATTCCTATTCGTATCTAAGCGCCACAATCGGATTTAACCTTGCCGCTTTCATTGCAGGATATATGCCCGCGGCTAATCCTACAATAGAACAAATGATTATGCCTATAGCTACCCAAGCCCATGGAATAATGAATCCGGTTTTTAAAATAATTCCAAATATATTACCTACTAGTACACCCAGAATAATTCCAAAAAGGGCGCCTAATAAACTTATGATTAAACTTTCATATAAAAATTGTTGACGAACATTGCTGCTTTTTCCACCAATGGCTTTTATCAATCCTACTTCTTTGGTTCTTTCATTCACAGAAACCAACATAATATTCATTAACCCGATTGCAGCTCCTATTAGTGTAATTAAACCTATTGCACTAGCTGCACCTGTAATACTTCCCAGAAATCCAATAAACAATTCCGCGAACTTATCACTCTTTTCTACTGCAAAATTATTGTCTTCTACTGGCTCTAATTTTCTTACAGCTCTAAAAACTGAAGTTGCTTCATCGGTAGCAACAGGTAACTCTTTTATATTTTGCACAACAACCCCTAACAAATAGGAATTACTTCCATTTCCAAATCGTCTAACATTGGTATAAGAAGTAAGCACCATATCATCTTGGCGCAACAATGCACTTGAGCCTTTACTTTTCAATAATCCAATTACGCGGTAAGGAGTACTTCCAATTTTAATGATTTTCTCCAAACATTTTTCAGGATAATCACCGAAAAGTTTAATTGCCACATTACTTCCTATCAAACAAACATTTCTTCCACTTTGAATATCCAATTGATTTAGATTTCTTCCAATATTGATTGAGTATCCATTCACAGCCATATAATTTTCATCTCCTCCCCACATAGTAATTTGAGGGTTTGTTTTTTTATCGCCATAATGTAATTCTTGGGATCCAGGGCCTCTTCTATAAATACTAACTGCTGCTCCAGGGAAATCATAGTTCGCTTTAAAAAATTCAGCTTCTTCTAATCTTATTGGCTTTCCTAAATTGGATTTCTTCTTTTTTAACCCTTGTTTTGTTTTTGTAACTTCATTATTTTGAGGTGGGCCAAACCTTACCCTGCTTTCTGAAAAACGTATATTAAATGCATTAGCACCCATAGAAGAGAAACTCTCTTTCAAACTTTGATTCATTGCTTCTATCGCTGTAATAATTCCAATCAAAGCCATAATACCAAAGGCAATTATTGCAACAGTAATACTAGCACGTAATTTATTACCCCGAACGGTGCGCCAAGCAAGGCTTAAAGAATCTAAAGCATTCATAGAATAAAGGTAATTGGGAATACCTAAACCATTGCAGCTTTTAGTTTATTTATGAAGAGTGGTTAAAAATAGAACCAATTGAGCACTATTGAAGGAAGAACGCCAATGATAATTATTGCTGCAGCAACTAAAATAAGACCAGCTTTGAATTTAGATGTAATGGCAGCAATCTCTGGAACACCTTCTTTGAAGAACATAGATTGTATTACTTTAAAATAATAGTAAACACTAATAGCAGCAAAGAGTACAGCAACCACTACAATCCACAAAGAGCCACCAGATTTAACAACAGAAGATAACATATAAAATTTAGCAAAAAAGCCTGCAGTTAATGGAATGCCTGCTAAAGACATTAAAAACACTACTCCTGTAAATGCCAAAACTGGTTGTGCTTTTGCCAATCCATTAAATCCATCAAAAGTGTAATCTTTTACCTTTATTAAAATGGCAAAAAATCCAATGGTTGCTAAGCAATAAGCAACTGCGTACAATAAAATTCCTTCTTTAGCCAAATCATTATTACTATATAAAGCAAATAACATAAAGCCTGCTTGTGAAATACTGGAGTATGCCAACATTCTTTTAATACTCTGCTGAAATACTGCAGTAATATTACCTACCAATAAAGTAGCAACAATAACAAAAGACAATAATATTTTCCAAGATGGTCCTAAGATGGTTGTATTGGATTCAAATAAATTTAAGAATGCAAAGAAGCCTGCAGCTTTAACAACTGTTGCCATAAAGGAAGTAAATACGCTCGGCGCACCATCATATACATCTGGCGTCCAAAAATGAAATGGTGCAGCAGATACTTTAAAACACATGGAAACAAATAATAAAATCAATCCTGCAATTTGCAAGAATGAAGTGGGAATTGTACCAGCAGATGCAGCCATGGTAGCTGAAACCTGCAAAGCAAAAGAACCTGTTGCCCCGTAAATAAGGGCGATTCCCATTAATAACAATCCTGTAGAAAAGGCGCCCATCAAGAAATATTTTAGCGCAGCTTCATTGCTCTTTAAATTCTTTTTTTCTGCCCCAGTTAAAATATATAATGGAATCGACATAATTTCAATTCCTAAGAACAGCATTAATAATCCATTGAAAGATGTGAGAATGCTAGTACCACATAACACAAAGAAAATGAGTGCATAATAGTCGGCAACATTTACCCCTGTTTTTTCTATATCCGAACCACACAATAACACAAAAATTAAGGTGGCAGCAATTAAAATAGAATTAAAGAATAATCCGAATTTATTAAAGTGTAGTAAATCATGCGTATTTACATTGAAGGAGAAAATACTATAACTATCCAATAAATTCATGGATAACAATAAAATCAACGAAATGATTGCAGTTGTTGTTACTGCTGATTTTTTTTGAAGTAAGATGCCGCTAAACATCATTACTACACCCATGATTGCTGAAAATATAATTGCGTTCATAATATTTTAAAATGTTCCATTTACTTTTTTACAAATAATGCCTCTACGCTTGACTTTGTTAGATCAATTAACGGTTGAGGAAATATGCCCAATGCAATAATTACAAGTGTGATAATCACCAATACCAATTTAATATTAGAACTGATATCAGTTGCCTTTTCAGTAACGGTATTTAGATTTCCATAAATTATACTTTGTACCATATTTAATGTATAAACAGCAGCTAGAACAATACTAACTCCTGCAACACCTGCTATAAACATATTGTATTGGAAGAGTCCACTAAACATTAAAAACTCTCCAACAAATGCATTGGTTAAAGGTAATGCTACATTGGCCAAAGCCATAATTACCAATAGTATTGCTAAAGCAGGTGCTTTTTGCGCTAACCCTCCCAATTCACTTAATTTTCTAGTGCCCAATTGTTTCTCAATTAAATCTGCAATGATCCATAATCCAATCACATTTATTCCATGGTTAAACATTTGAATCATTACCCCATCGAAAGCCGTTTTATTATTAGTGAACATAGCTGCACACATTAATCCAATATGCGCAATTGAAGAATACGCAATCATCCTTTTTATATCATCTTGTTTTATAGCAATTAAAGAAGCATACAACATTCCAGTAACCGACAGAATAATAATTATAATTGAATTGCTAGTTGCTGCATTGGGAAATAGGGGCAATAACCAACGGAATATTGCGAATACACCCATTTTAACCATTACGCCACTCAATACCATTGTAGTAGCCGTAGGTGCTTGTTCATAAGCATCAGGTTGCCATGTATGCAAAGGAAAAATAGGCATCTTAATAGCAAACGCCACAAAAAACAACCAGAACATATAGGATTGCTGGTGATCACTTAGTTGAGCATTGTAAAACGATTGTAATGCAAATGAATGATCAGCTGTATGAAAATAAACATACAATATTCCAACCAACATTAACAATGAACCAATAAAAGTGTACACGAAGAATTTAAATGTAACAGCAATTCTTTTTTCTCCACCCCATAAAGAACACAAAAAATAAACTGGAATTAATGCCAATTCCCAAAAGAAATAAAATAAGAGCGCATCAGCAGCTAAAAACACACCCATCAATCCTGCTTGAGTAAGTAACATTAAACCAAAAAAAGATCCAGGATTCTTATATTCATTTTTATAAACTGCAGCAAAAATGAGTGGATAAGAAACTGCAGTGAGTAGACAAAGCATCTTACCCATACCATCCAACTTCAATGTAAATCTACTTCCTAAATCGGTTAACCATGATGAATCGAATGAAGCACCAACTGGTGTAAAAACGGCTACCAAAGAAAGCCCCAAAATAAATATTGAAACCAACAAAGAAAAGTTCTTGGCTGTAGACTCCTGTTTGATTGCAAATGAACCCAATCCGGCAACAAAAGGAATTAATAGGAGTAATAAGGCTATCATTATACTATGCTACTTGATGAAAAGAATTAAAATAATTTATTTAAAAATTTCATGATAGTGATATCATTAAACCAAATGATAAAAAATACCACTATCGATAAAATCATTATTAACAGATAACTTGCCACCTGACCACTCTGAACCAAGCGCAATTGTCTTGAACTATAGGATACTAATTTACCAACTCCATTAATTGCTCCATCAATTCCACTCTTCTCAACAAAGTTTTTACAAATCGCGGCAAATGAATTGATTGGCGCAACAATTACATTATTATACAATTCATCTATATACCATTTGTTCTGTAATAATTTTCCAAAACCAGTTTCTTCAAGTTCATGCCCTCCAGTAAATTTCTTAAAATTATTTACTGCAAATAAAATAACTCCAATTATTAATACAGTAACCGAACCCATCATTAAATATTCTTGTGAATGACTAAGATGATGAACAGTTGACAATTTAGTTGATTCAGCAAAAATGGGTGATAAAAAATGCTCCAACCAATGTTTGTTTTCTGCGAATGCTTCCGGTATTCCTATAAAGCCTCCAACAACAGAAAGTACTGCTAATACAATTAATGGAATAGTCATTGCTGCTGGGCTTTCATGTAAATGATGTTCTTGGTCATGTGTTCCTCTAAACTTGCCTAAAAAGGTAAGGGTGTACAATCTAAACATATAAAATGCAGTCATCAATGCACCACCAACTCCAATATAATAATAAAGTGGATTTTTTGTAAATGCAGCAGCCAATATCTCATCCTTAGAAAAGAAACCTGAAAAAGGTGGTATTCCTGCAATTGCTAAGCAAGCCAATAAAAAAGTAATATGCGTGATGGGCATGAATTTTTTAAGATTGCCCATTTTTCTGATGTCTTGTTCATGGTGCATTGCGTGAATAACAGACCCAGCTCCTAAGAAAAGTAACGCTTTGAAAAAAGCATGTGTCATCACATGAAATACAGCCCCAGTATATGCGCCTACTCCTAACCCTAAAAACATATAACCCAATTGACTCACTGTAGAATAAGCCAATACTTTTTTTATATCATTTTGTTTTAGCGCAATCGTTGCTGCAAAAATGGCCGTTGCTAATCCTATAATGGCAATCAATGTTTGCGTTGTAGGCGCCATGGTAAACAAAATATTGCTTCTAGCAATCATATATATACCTGCAGTTACCATGGTAGCGGCATGTATCAAAGCAGATACGGGTGTAGGGCCGGCCATTGCATCTGGCAACCATGTATACAAGGGGATCTGAGCACTTTTTCCCATTGCTCCAATGAAAAGTAGAGTAGTGATAGCGGCAATATCAAAAGAACTTAAATTGGCAACCTGGGTAAACACTTCATTGTAATTAACAGTTCCTAGTCTAAATAATAACCAAAATACAGCTAATAAAAAACCTAAATCGCCAATGCGATTCATAATAAATGCTTTTTTAGCTGCATAGTTGAAGTCATTGTTTTTAAACCAATACCCAATTAGCAAATAAGAACAGAGCCCTACGCCTTCCCAACCTATAAACATAATCACATAGTTGGCTCCCATTACCAATAAAAGCATAGAGAAAACAAATAAATTAAGATAAGCAAAGTACCTACCAAAATGATGTGTTTCTTCCTCTTTCATGTAGGCTGTAGAATAGAGATGTATTAAAAATCCTATACCTGTAATAATTAATAAAAAGAGCACCGATAATTGATCTACTTGAAAAGCAAATGGAATAGTAAATGCATCTACCGAAATAAAATTGAATAATGTTACTACTGTTTGCAATTGCTCTTCGCCTGCCGAAGCAACTATAGAAAATAAATAACAAGATGTAAGGAACGACAACAATAGTACACCTGAACCAATTATTCCAATGGCAGATTTAGACAATGATTTTCTTCCCAATCCATTGATCAGGAAACCCAGTAGTGGGAAAAGAGGAACTAAAAAAACAATTTTATTCATACTAGTTTTTCAATCTGTTCAAAAAGTTTACATCTACTGAATGTGTATTTCTATACATCATTACTATTATTGCTAATCCAACACTTACTTCTGCTGCTGCAACTACCATAATAAAAAATACAAATAATTGACCATCAATGCCTGCTGTAGTATTGGGGTTGGCTGCCAAAGCAGCGCCATAATGCACTTTAGAGAATGCTACCAATAATAAATTAACTGCATTCAACATGAGTTCTATACTCATAAAAACAATTATTGCATTTCTTCTGGTAAGCACACCAATAATACCAATGCTAAAAAGTGCTAAACAGAAATATATATAATATTGTATAGGCATTTCGAGAATTATGAATTAAAAATTATGAATTAAGAATTACCAATTTTTTTTCCTTACGGATGTTAACTAAATATTTCAAAATCTTACATCTTCCCCCCGAAACAGCACCTATTTTTAAGCCTATTCAAAATCCCCCCTTTAGGGGGGTTAGGGGGGTGTTTAATCTTTTTTACCGATTACAACTGCTCCTACCATTGCACTTAAAAACAACACACTGCTTATTTCAAACGGAACTACATAATCAGTAAACAATGCTTTTCCTAAGTTTTTAATTAATCCAATATTTCCTTCTTTCATTAAAACTGTTTTACCAGTCAATTCTGTTGTTTGGCGAATTAATGAAATCAATACCATTAAAAAACATCCTCCAGAAATCACTCCAGCAAATTTCATCCAGAGATGTTTGCGTGGTTCAGCTTCAGCATTTAAATTCATTAACATAATTACAAAAAGAAATAATACCATAATTGCACCTGCGTATACAATTAAATTTACGATTGCTAAAAATTGCGCATTCAACAATATATAATGCCCAGAAATGGCAAAAAATACCGTTATCAACCAAAGCACACTGTGTACCGGATTTTTACTTACCAGTACCATGATAGCACCAAATAAGGCCAGTACACTTAAGAATGAAAATAATATTTGAACTGTGCTCATTTTTATTAATTATTTCTATGAGCTCCTCTTGCTTTAGCAAATTCTTCAGGAGCAGTTATTGGATCTGGAATCAATAAATCTTCTTTACCATATATAAACCCTTTTCTAGTGAAATTTGCCGGAGCAAATGTTTCACTTAAATAAATGGCATCTTTAGGGCAAGCGTCTTCACATAAACCACAGAATATACAACGCAACATATTGATTTCATATTTCGCAGCATACTTTTCTTCGCGATACTTATTTTCTTCGCCTTCTAATCGTTCTGCACCTTCCATAGTAATTGCTTCCGCCGGACAAGCTACGGCACATAATCCACATGCAGTGCAACGCTCTCTTCCTTCTTCATCTCTATTTAGCACATGTAAACCGCGGAATACAGGACTAAATTCCCGTTTTTGCTCAGGATAACGAATAGTTGGTTGTTTCTTAAAAATATGGCTAAACGTAATGGCCATACCTTTTAGAATAGAAGGGATGTATAATCGCTCCATGAAACTCATCGGCTTCCGGCTGACCTCTTTCCCTCTGTTTGTTAATGCTTGCATTTATATTAATCTTTTACAATTTTATATTAAAAAATTCGCTGACCTGTATCTCTTATCTCTTATCTTTTATCTCTCGTCTACCCTTGTTTCCATAAAATCAGCGCACCAGTTAAAAGCATATTAAATAAAGCCAATGGTATTAATTTTTTCCATCCCACATTCATTAACTGATCGTAACGAAAACGAGGAACCGTCCACCTGATCCACATAAACACAAAAATGAAAACCACAATCTTGGTTAATAAAGCAAGCAAACCAAGTATTGCAGCAGTATTAGGTGCTAATGAAGATTCATTAAGAAATGGAATATCATATCCACCAAAAAACAAACAAGCCATTACAGCACTACTCATAATCATATTGATGTATTCAGAGAAAAGATAGAATCCTAATTTCATAGAAGAATACTCTTGATGGTAGCCGAAATTTAATTCATTTTCTGCTTCTGGTAAATCGAATGGAGTTCTGTTACATTCTGCTAATGCACATATAAAAAATATAACAAACCCCAAAGGTTGATAGGCAATATTCCACATCGATCCTGCTGCCATTTGCTCTTCAACAATTGTTTTTAAACTTAACGAACCAGAAATCATTAAAACAGCAATTAGAGAAAGGCCCATTGCTAATTCATAACTAATGGCTTGTGATGCACCTCTCAATGCAGCCATCAATGAGAATTTATTGTTCGAAGCCCATCCGCCAATCATGATGCCATATACGCCTAAACTCACTACACCAAAAATATATAAGATGCCAATATTGATATCTGCAATTTGTAAATCTATTTTTCGATCAAATAATTCTACATGACTACTCCATGGAATTACCGAACAGGTCATTAATGCAGCCGTCATCGCCAAACCTGGCCCCAAAATAAACAAGGCTTTACTGGCAGAATTGGGAATGATTTCTTCTTTCATGATTAATTTCAATCCATCAGCAAATGGTTGTAAAAGGCCAAATGGACCAGCTCTATTTGGGCCTGGGCGATCTTGTAATATTGCGGCTACTTTGCGTTCTGCAAAAGTGGTATATAAAGCAATACCCAAGCTTGCAAACACAATAATTGCAATCAGAATCAATTTCTCTACCATTAATATCCAATCAAAAGCCAATAGTGTCATGCGTGTATAGATTAATCTTGATTAGGTTTAAAGTCGGTTGAATGTGCTGGTCGTTCTAGCAAACTTAACTGAATATTGGGCTTGTTTACATTACTTACATCATGAATATCCATCAACAAGTTTGGTTGACGTCCATTATGTATTTTTTCGAATGTTTCTGTTGGTATTGTTGTGCCGATATTACCTGCATAGTGCCCTTGAGAAATTACCGAATGACGATCAATCATTTTAGGACCTTCAATCACCCAATCACTGGTTTTCTTTTTCTCAAAACGGCAAGTATTGCAAATCCATTCTTCCACTTCACCCCATTGGTCTTTTCTAGCAGTTACCCTAAATACTTCATCGCCTCTATTCCATAATGTTACTTTTGAGCTACAAGTAGGGCAGTCTCTGTGTGCATCCATTGGTTTTAAAAACCAAACACGATTTTTAAAACGAAATGTTTTATCGGTTAATGCTCCAACAGGGCAAACATCAATTACGTTTCCAATGAAATCATTGTCTAAACTCTTTTCAATAAATGTTGCTATCTCCGAATGATCTCCTCTATCTAAAATGCCATGCTCTCTTTTATTGGTTAGCTGATCTGCAGTGTATACACAACGATAACAAAGAATACAACGGGTCATATGCAGTTGTATGTAAGGACCTATATCATGCTTTTTGAAAGTTCTTCTTTGAAATTCATACCTAGTACCTTCTTTACCATGCTCGTAACTTAAATCTTGTAAATGACATTCGCCTGCTTGATCGCAAACCGGGCAATCCAATGGATGATTGATTAATAAAAATTCTACCACCCCATTGCGTGCCTCAATTACTTTTTCGCTGGTAATATTTTTTACTTCCATCCCATCCATCACCGTTGTTCTGCAACTTGCCAGCAATTTAGGCATTGGTCTTGGATCTTTTTCTGAACCCTTACTTACTTCCACTAAACAAGTTCTACATTTTCCTCCGCTCCCTTCCAGCTTGCTGTAATAACACATTGCAGGAGGAGCAACATCGCCACCAATTTTACGCGCAGCATTGAGTATGGTAGTTCCCACAGGCACTTCAATGGTGATATTATCAATTGTTACTTTAAATAATGTAGAATCTGACATATACCCCAACCCCTAAAGGGGCTTTGTCTTAAACTTTTTTAAGTTCAAGTGGTTAAAAAATATTATTTCAAAACTCTTATCTCTTAATTCTTCTTTCTTAATTCTTATCTCCTTCCCCCTTCAGGGGGCTAGGGGGTGGTTGCTACATATATCGGATCGGCATAATGAGCCAATCCGTAATTTCTTGTTTGTGATGCTGAGGGATTCAACACATGCCATTCAAATTCATCCCTAAAATGACGAATCGCTGCAGCAACAGGCCAGGCAGCCGCATCTCCTAAAGGACAAATTGTATTCCCTTCAATCTTTCGTTGAATATCCCATAATAAATCTATATCAGACATTTTTCCATTGCCTGAATCAATATTTTTTAAGATTTTTTCCATCCATCCGGTTCCTTCTCTGCATGGAGAACATTGGCCACAACTTTCATGGCGATAAAAACGAGCTAAAGTGTACGTATTTTTTACAATACATTGATCTTCATCTAACACAATAAATCCACCTGAGCCCAACATCGATCCGGTTGCAAAACCTCCATCACTTAATCCTTCATAATTCATTAAACGAGGCTCCCCTTTTGCAGTACGCAACAATAAATTGGCTGGTAAAATAGGAACAGATGATCCGCCAGGAATGCAAGCTTTCAATCTTTTTCCATTAGCAATACCACCACAATATTCATCGGAATAAATAAATTCTTCTACTGAAATGGTCATGTCAATTTCATACACACCTGGTTTATTGATATTACCACATGCTGACATTAATTTTGTACCAGTTGATCTACCCACTCCAATTTTTGCATATTCATCACCACCCATTTTAATAATTGGTACAACAGCCGCCAGTGTTTCTACATTATTTACAACTGTTGGTCTTAGCCATACTCCTTGAATAGCAGGGAATGGAGGTTTGATACGAGGATTTCCTCTTTTACCTTCCAATGATTCTATCAATGCGGTTTCCTCGCCACAGATATAAGCACCTGCACCACGATGAACATAAATATTACATTCGAATTCGGTACCTAAAATATTTTTTCCTAAAAATCCATTTGCTTTTGCTTCTTCAATAGCTTGTTCTAAAATATCTACGATCCAAGCATATTCTCCACGGATATAAATATAGGTATCATGGCTGCCTAACGCAAATGAAGAAATAAGCAATCCTTCAATGAGTAAGTGCGGTAAAAATTCCATCAAATACCTGTCTTTAAAAGTACCGGGCTCACTTTCATCGGCATTACAAACCAAGTGTCGGGGAACGCCTTCAGGTTTTGCAATAAAACTCCATTTCATTCCAGCAGGAAATCCAGCACCACCTCTTCCTCTTAATCCGCTTTTCTTTACTTCTTCCACAATTGCATCTGTAGACATTTCTTTCAATGCTTTCTCCGCTGCTTGGTAACCGCCTTCGCGACGGTATACATCAAAGTAGCGAATGCCTTCTACATGTGCTTTTTCTAATAATATTTTTACACCCATAATATTCAGTTTGCAAATGAGCGAAATAATGAAATCGCCATTAGCCCTTTAAGTTAATTATTTGCTGCTGCATTGTTTCTGCATTCAGCAATAATATTGTCTACTTTTTCTTTTGTTAGATGTTCTCTATAGGTTTTTCCCATCTGCATCATCGGGGCATATCCACACGCTCCCAAACACTCCACCGTTTTTAAAGTAAATAGTCCATCTAAGGTAGTTTCACCCGGTTTAATGTCCAATGTTTTTTGGATATAATTAATGATATCATCACAACCACTAATCATACAAGGACCTGTGTGACAAACTTCAAACATATGTTTCCCAACAGGCTTTAAGTTATACATGCTATAAAATGTAGCAACTTCATATACTTCAATCGGTTGGATCTTTAGCATCGACGCTACATAATCCATTGTATCTGAACTCAACCATCCGCCAAAACTATCTTGTGCCAAATGCAAAACAGGGAGTAAAGCACTTTTCTGTTTCCCTTCGGGATAATGACTAACGAGTCTATTAAACTCAGCCATTTGATCATTTGAAAATTGTAAACTACTCATATCTCTTAATTCATATCTCTTAATTCTTAATTCTTATCTCCCTCCCCCTTTAGGGGGCCGGGGGGTTAAGCATCAAGCTCACCTGCAATCAAATTCAAACTACTCATTGTTACAATTGCATCACTGAGCATTCCTCCTTTAATTAATTCAGGATAAGCCTGATAATAAATAAAGCATGGTCTGCGAAAATGCAATCTAAATGGTGTTCGTCCACCATCACTAATTAAATAAAATCCCAATTCTCCATTTCCACCTTCAACTGCTTTGTAAACCTCTCCCTTTGGCATATCTACTTCACCCATTACTATTTTAAAATGCCAGATCAATGCTTCCATCTTTGTATAAACATCTTCTTTTTTAGGAAGATAATATTCTGGAACATCTGCATGATAAATTTCAGCTTCCGCTCCCTTGAATGCCTGAATTTTTTGATATGCTTGCTCAATAATGCTTAAGCTCTGCCACATTTCTTGATTACGCACCAAGAAACGATCATAATTATCGCCTGTTTTTCCAACAGGTATATCAAATTGAAAATCTTCGTAGCTGCTATAGGGGCTATGTACACGTACATCATAGTCTACTCCAGCTGCACGCAAATTTGGTCCGGTAAATCCATAATTCAAAGCACGTTCTGCGCTAATTGCACCGCCACCAATAGTACGTTCCATGAAAATACGATTGCGAGCAAAAAGGTTTTCAAATTCCTTCAAAACTTTAGGATATTCTTTTAGGAATTTCTCGAGTTTCGTAAACGCTGTATTTGTGAAATTCCTTTCAAAGCCGCCAATACGCCCAATATTAGTAGTAAGGCGGGACCCACATACTTCTTCATATATTTCATAGATTAATTCGCGGTATTGCATCACATACAAAAATCCGGTGTATGCGCCGGTATCAACTCCAACAATTGAGTTGCAAATTAAATGATCGGAGATTCTAGCCAACTCCATAATGATTACCCTCAAATAATCAACACGCTTTGGTGTTTCAACTCCCAATAATTTTTCGCAAGTTAAATGCCATCCCATATTGTTGATGGGGCTACTGCAATAATTCAAACGATCAGTAATTGGAGTAACCTGATAGAGTGGCCTGCGTTCTGCCAATTTTTCAAAAGCACGGTGAATATATCCAACTGTTTGCTCTGTAGATACTACACGCTCTCCATCTAACTCCATTATGTTTTGAAATACTCCATGTGTAGCAGGATGCGTTGGCCCCACATTCAATGTTGTGGTTTGCTTTTCTATAGAACCCTCTGGTAATTTTATATGGTGCTGTTCAGTCATTATTAAATTTATTTTATCCTCTTCCAAACATTTCGTCGTCTTTATCTATTCTTGTTTGATCTTCTAAAGGATATTCTTTTCTTAATGGAAAATAATCCATTTCATCTACATTTAAAATTCTTTTGAGGTTATGGTGTCCTACAAAATTTACTCCATAAAAATCAAAGGTTTCTCTTTCCATCCAATCTGCTGCTGCATATAATTTAGAAGCAGTAAACACATCCGTATTTTCAATTGCCGTAAACACTTTAAAACGAATTCTTGTGTTTTCTTGTAAATTGTGTAAATGGTATACTACTGCCAATTCCCTTCCTTTATCATCTGGATAATTTACAGCACATAAGTCAGTTAAAAATTGAAATCCAAGCGTTGGTTCGTCGTATAAATATTGTAAAACTTTTAAGTTCTGTTCTTTAGGAGCTTCAAAAGAAAGCATGCCATAACTGTCTTGGTAGTTGAATACCATTTCGCCGAATTTTTCGGTAAGCGTTTTTTGTATAAATTGATTATCGATTGCCATTCAAGGATTGATTATTTTTCTATTATTCTATTCCGTAGCCGTTTAATAATGCTTTGTATTGTTCTCCGTTTCTTCTTCTGATACTTTCCTGACCAACTAATTCCTGAATTTTCATAAATCCATCTAGAATAGCTTCTGGCCTTGGAGGACAACCAGGTACGTAAACGTCTACAGGAATCACTTGATCAATTCCTTGTAAGACACTGTAGGTATCAAAAATTCCTCCGCTTGAAGCACATGCACCTACCGCAATTACCCAACGGGGCTCAGCCATTTGTAAATAAACCTGTCGCAATACAGGACCCATTTTTTTGGCAATGGTTCCCATCACCATCAATAAATCGCACTGACGTGGAGAAAATCCAACTCTTTCAGAGCCAAACCTAGCTAAATCGTAGTGAGAGCCCATCGTACCCATGAATTCAATTCCGCAACAAGAAGTAGCAAAAGGCAAAGGCCATAAAGAATTTTTACGCGCTAAACCAACTACTTCACTTAAACGAGCGGTAAAAAAACCATCTCCCCCGAACCCTTCTGGGCTTGGAGCATTTCCTATAGCATCTGCAATATTTGCCTCAATAGGGTGTATATTAAATCTTACGGGACGTGACATAGTTTAGTTATTTGTTATTGATTATTGGTTATTGGGAATGTTACTCCTTATTTAACCAACAACTAATTGCTAAGTTCATTTAATATTATCAATTAGTGATTTTTGTTCATTTTTGAACTAAGACCATTAATCTTCCCAATTCAAAGCTCCTTTTTTTATGATATAAATAAACCCAATCAAAAAGAAGGCAACAAACATCAATACAGCCAGAAATCCATTCCAGCCCAATTCCCTGAAATTGACTGCATATGGGTAGAAGAAAATTACTTCTACATCAAATAACACAAATAAAATGGCTACCAAGAAATACTTAATTGCCATTGGCTGACGAGCATTTCCATGAGATTCAATCCCACTCGCAAAATTGGCCAATTTATCTGCCGTTTTTCTTTTTGGACCTACCCAAGCAGAAAGTGCAATCATCGTTGCAACAAAACCACCAGCAAAAATCAATTGTAACCCAATTGGGAAAAAATTGGCCGCTGAATTAGTGGCACTTGCATCTAATAAGGAAAAAATCCAACCCATATTGCTATTTAAGTACGCAAAAATAAGCCCGTGAAGCATATAAAAGAAAATACTCCTCAAATTGAGGAGTATTTTCTAGAGATATTTTCAAATTTTGTAAAAAAGGCTGATTTTTATGATTTCCAAAGCCTATTTCCCTTGTGGCTTTGAGTAATAATCAATATTTTTTTGAATATTGGCCTTTTGTTCTACGGCAAATTTATTGTTCTCGTCTGCAGCATCTGGGTATAAGGCAATCATTCTATCTGTTGTTTCGATCGCTTTTTGACAAGTGACCAAAAACTCTTCCACAGCAGGTGTTTTCTGTCCACTAGTAGTTACTTTAAAATCAGGTCTTTTCTTGATATCATTAAACCTATTTACATAATATATCAGCTTAAAATACTCGTCCACAAAAATGCTCTTTTTATTCTTCTCTTTGTCTACCGCGGCATAAACGGAATCCAAATAATTGAGCTGAATGATAATCATAGCAGAATCTGTGGTATGAGCCATTGTGGCTCTTTTGAAAAAACTATAAGGTTGAGGTTTATCTGGATGAGCCGTCATATATCCTTTTGCTAAATCCATTGTTTGCACATAAGCTTTGGCATTAAATGCTGCAGAAGTAATTGCATAATAATCTGCCTCAGACATTTTCCCTTTTAAATCAGCCGTTTTTGTTAACCAATACAATTGTTCTTTATACGCTTTAGACTTTCCAAAAGCAGCTGCAGCTTGGCTCATCAAAGCAATTTTATTGGTTTTAACAGTATCTAATTCAACAGCTTTCTCTACATAGGAAGAAGCCAAAGCTTCATTTCCTGGAAATTTAGTGGCAATTTTAATACCCAACTCATAGTCAGATGGCTGAATTTCAG
This sequence comes from Sphingobacteriia bacterium, assembly GCA_031422175.1. GTDB lineage: Bacteria > Bacteroidota > Bacteroidia > Chitinophagales > Chitinophagaceae > Sediminibacterium. Next base: position 19,536 of record JANOQC010000008.1, read on the forward strand.
CTACAGGTGCAGTTTTCAGGAATTCATCAATGTAATTTTTTGCAAGTACGGAATCACCTTTTCTATCATAATTATACGCATATACTACACCTAATCGAGGCAATGTTTTTAATCCTACAGCTGTTTCTAGTTCTTTTGCTTTTGCTAATGATTCGTCGTACTGACCTGCACGAAATAAATAATCTGCACGGAACAATTCATTACGTGGATCTTTATCGGCATAAGTTAAATATTTATCTAAGTATTCTTTTGCCTTAGTTACATCTCTATTGGCATAAAAGGAATAGTACGCATAATATACCGGTGGGAAAGTAGGATCCGCTGTAATAGCGTTATTGAAATATTGTTCAAATTGCTCTTTGTTGTTTTGACTAAGGTAAATTTTGCCAATTTGGAAATTACCCAAAGCACTTTTAGGATCTCTTATAATTGCTTCCTGAAAAGCTTTTACTGCTTCGCCGCCATTTTCTCCACCTGTTTTACGATAATTTATTCCCATGTTAATGAAAATATCTGGATTCAATAAATCAATTGATCCAGCTTGCTTTAGTTTATCAATGGCATAAATTGGATCTCCCATAGTAGATGCTCCATCTGCATTGGCACGGCCTATTACACTTAATATTACTGCATTGGGTTTTCCTTTATTCTTGCCTTTTGTTTCGGTTGATGCTGTAATGGCTTGCTCAAATTTTTGTTTTGCGGAATTTAAATCTCCACCTTCTAATAATTCAAGATGTCCCATACCTACTAAAAGAAATGGATCACTACCAATTTCTTGTAAGCCTTTTTGATATATGGCTTTTGCAGCAGCTAAGTCCTCTTTAGTTACTACAGTTCCACTTCCAGCTAAAAAAGCTTGACCCAACCAATATACACTTTGGGGATCTTTGGGATTTGCATCATACACTTTCTGCAATACTTCTTTTGCAGTTTTCTGTTTGTCATAATTCAGCATCTTCACGCCTTCCGACAATTGTGCTGTTAAAATCTGCACTGCAAACAAAGCTGCAAATAGCAAAGCAACATTCTTCTTCATGTTTCTTTTTTTATAGTTGTTCTTTATTCCTGTTTAATTGTACTTAACCTTTTTTGAAAAGCCATTTTAGCTGGTGCTAAAAAAGCCCTTCTGAAAATTAATTGTCCTCTTTCTAAACTCATGAAATTCATAAAGCCAGTTCCTAGTCCGGCAGTATTTTCTTTCAAAATATAATACAATGGCCGTGCCAAAGGATATTCACCTCTCGTAATTGTTGCCTGTGAAGGCTTTGCGTAAATATTTTTTTCTAAGCACGCTGTGCATTCAATTCTAGACAACCTGATTTTTTGTAAAAAAGCTACTTGTTTAGGATCATAAGAATCCCCAATCCAACTCAATCCAACAAAACCGATTACATCTTTTCTTTGAGCAACTATATCAATGACCTCTTGACTATTATTTACCGCCACCACGTTTTTTCCAAACTCCCCTTTTTTCAACACACTGTCTTTTAAATACCGAACAGTACTAGTAGCAGATTTGCCATCCATCACAGCAGTAAGCGATTGTTTTCCACTCAGTATTTCCTGCATGTCTTTGAAACTGAAAATACTGTCTTTGGCATCTTTATTTACAATCACTGCAACAGCATCATAAGCCAGCTCTCCATACTGAGGTTTGTAAGATAATATGCTTTTGTAATACTCCGCTTCTTTTTCCGTTAAACCTTTGGCAACAATGATCATTCTGGTGCTATCTTTCTGCAAATCCCTAAAGCACTCTGCTTCCGATTTATAGCTCACATGAATAGTTGTTTTCGGAAATGAACTTTGATGAACCCTAAGTTGTTCTTCAATCACCGGCTTAAAACTTTCATCCACACTAATATTAATACTTCCTTTTGTTGGGGTATCTCGAGTGTCTGTTTCGTCATTATTAGCATTACAGGATACTACTGACAATACTATTATTAAAAATAAAAAGTAGTTTTTCCTCATATTCTCTCTTCCTGCTTAAATCCTCTATACAATCTAAAACCCCCATATAACAAACAAATAGAACCAAAAAAGTACCTGAACCAAATATCTTCCTCAACGGCAAAATTCAACTTAAAACGATCCATAATAAACATCCCAATACCTACCGATGTAAATAGAACTGCCATGGTGATGTCATATACACGCCTGAAATTATTAAAACCCTTTTTGCTTTTTTCTCTATAACTATTCTCCATGTATTGAGTTTGGGATGGGCAATTTAGTAAATATTTCTTCTGTGATGCAGGGTTTTTATATTTCCATAAGAAGAATATTTAAAACTAATGCCCGTTAGTGTTTATAGAAAAAACTTAAATGAATTAGTTTTGCACCATGAGCAAGCCATCAATACCTCAAGGAACCAGGGATTTTACTGCTGGAATTGTACAAAAACGAAATTTTATATTCAATACTATTCGCTCTGTATTTGAATTATATGGATTTCAGCCTTTGGAGACCCCCGCTATGGAAAATTTAGATACATTGATGGGTAAGTATGGGGAGGAGGGTGATAAGTTGATTTTTAAAATATTAAATAACGGACTCGATAATCCAATAAAAAAAGCACAAGCGATTGCTGATTTTGATAAAATTTTGGAAGGAAAAAATAATAAAGGAATAACAGAGCGTGCATTGCGCTACGATTTAACCATTCCTTTTGCTCGTTATGTGGCAATGAATTATGGTCAATTAACTTTACCATATAAGCGTTATCAAATTCAGCCCGTATGGAGAGCAGATAGGCCACAAAAAGGAAGATATAGAGAGTTCTATCAATGTGATGCAGATGTTGTAGGATCAAAAAGTTTATTGAATGAAGTGGAGTTGACTTTAATTTATGCTACTGTTTTTAATAAATTAAAACTACCCGTTGAAATTAGGATTAACAGTAGAAAAATATTGGCTGCTTTAGCCGCTGTTTGTGGTGGCTCGGAAATGCTCATTCCTATTACAATTGCCATTGATAAATTAGATAAAATTGGATTGGAAAAAGTAAAAGAAGAATTGGTGAATAATGGTTTAAGGGAGAATCAGATAAATACCATTGAAAAATATTTGTTGATTGATGGAAGTAATGAAGAAAAAATAGTTCAGTTAAAAACATTACTCGAAGAAAATGAAATGGGTAATGCAGGTATTGCTGAAATAGAACATGTTTTAAATAAAACCCAACACTTAACACTTAATTCTAAACTCATAATTGATTTAACACTCGCACGTGGATTAAATTATTATACAGGAATTATTTTTGAAGTGAAAGCTATTGGAGCACAAATGGGAAGTATTGGCGGTGGTGGCAGATATGATGATTTAACGGGCTTGTTTGGCGTACCCAATGTGCCTGGAGTAGGTGTTAGCTTTGGGGTTGACCGGATTTATGATGTTTTGGAAGAGTTAAATTTATTTCCAGAAGAAGTGCAAAAAGGAACCAGTGTATTGTTCTTCAACTTAGGTGTGGCAGAAAGTGAAAAATCCTTTGAATTAATGCAACAATTGAGAGATCATGGAATTGCTGCTGAACTTTTTCATGAATCAGCAAAGCTTGATAAGCAATTTAAATATGCAGAGAAAAAAAATATTCCTTACGTAATTATTATAGGAAATACTGAATTAGCTGAAGGCACATGCAATATTAAAAATATCCTAACCGGAGCTCAAAAAACCATCCCTCAATCTGGCATTACCGAATCGCTATTTTAAATAAAAAAGGAGAATAAAAATTCTCCTTTTTACAATTACTTATTTTTTCAAATTCTTTCTTGAGAAAAATAAAGTTTGCAATCCCGTTTCTTCTTTGGTACCTTCTAAAGAATAACCCATTGCATTAATACTTACACCAATTACTTTTTTATCGTCATTTCTTTTAAATGCAGCCGTTCCTTGAAAAGCCGTTACTGTAAATACATCTTCCGCCTGTTTAATCATAGGGGAACTTCCATAAGAAGTAACTACAACCAAAGAACCATTATCAATATTAACAATTGCTTCGGCAATTACACTTCCTTCGCCAAATTTGTATTTACCTGTATACTGTTGTAAAGTTGTATCAGTTTGTGCACTTACCCCTATCGATAAGCCAATTAACATAAAAGAGAATACTAACCATTTCTTCATAAAAAAGCTTTTAAATTTTGTACAAATTAAGAAAAAAATTTAACCTAGGAATTAATTGATTGATAACAATGAAAAAAGTAAATTGTTACATTCCTTCATAAACAATGGCAGCTCCCTGCCCCACTCCTACACACATGGTGGCTAAACCATATTTAGCCTTTTGCCGGAACATCTCGTGTAGTAAACTGGTAGAAATTCTTGCCCCACTACATCCTAGTGGATGGCCTAATGCAATAGCACCTCCATTTATATTCACTTTGGCTGGATCCAGGTTTAAATCGGTCAAACATGCAATACTCTGCGAAGCAAATGCTTCATTGAGTTCAACTAAATTCAAATCATTTGCCGTTAAATTAGCTCTTTTCAAAGCTTTTTGTGATGCAGGAACAGGTCCTATACCCATAATGGATGGGTCTACTCCTGCTACACCCATACTTACAATTCGAGCCATTGGTTGTAAATTAAATAATTTCACCGCTTCTTCGCTAGCCAGTAATAATGCCGATGCTCCATCATTAATACCAGAAGAATTACCGGCTGTAACAGTTCCCTCTTTTGCAAATGCAGGCTTTAAAGAAGCAAGCTTTTCTAAAGAAGTTGCTCTTGGGTGTTCATCATGATTAAACCAAGTAATTAATTGATCATTAACCATTTCTACTGCAACCAGCTCATCTTCCCATTTACCAGCAGCATGAGCTGCGGCATATTTTTGTTGAGACGAAAATGCAAATAAATCCTGATCTTCTCGGCTAATTTTCCATTGTTTGGCTACATTTTCTGCAGTTTCTCCCATACTGAAAGGATGATACATGGAAGCCAATTTCTTATTGGTAAACCTCCAGCCAATGGTAGTATCGTAGGTTTCTACTTTTCTACCCCAAGCTCCATCAGATTTTGCCGTTACAAATGGAGCCCTTGTCATACTTTCAACTCCACCTGCAATATAGAATAAACCTTCATTACACATAATAGCTCTAGAAGCATCCATAATAGCCTGTAAACCACTTGCACAAAGCCTATTAACAGTATTACCGCCAACAGTTATAGGTAGTCCTGCTAATAAAGCAGCCATTCTGGCAACATCTCTATTGTCTTCTCCAGCCTGATTAGCAGCTCCTGCAACAACATCTTCAATAGCATTTGGATCTATACCAGGGTTGCGTTGCATCAAAGCAACAATAACATTAGACAATAAATCATCCGGACGAATGCTGCTTAATTTACCCCCATACCTGCCTATTGGCGTTCTTACTGCATCTATCACATAACAAGCATTTAACATATAAAATGGTTTCAATGAACTTGCAAGATATAATTTATAGGATAAATAGGGGTTTGGGGCTTATGGGGTTATCTTTGCAGCATGAGTGCTGCTTTACCAAATATTCGTCACCAGAGCCAGGAAGAGTTGGAAAACTACTTTAAAGGTATTGGTGAGAAAAATTTTAGATTGAAACAAGTGCAAGAATGGTTATGGCAAAAACATGCCCATAGTTTTGAAACTATGAGCAATCTGAGTAAAGACTTGAGAACAAAATTAACTTCAGATTTTTCATTGCCCGCACTAAAAGTAGATGCAACTCAAAACAGTAATGACGGAACAGTTAAAAGTCGTTTCAAAACTTTTGATGGTCATGCAATAGAAGGTGTTTTAATTCCTACTGAAGCAAGAAAGACTGCTTGTGTTTCATCTCAGATTGGTTGTAGTTTGAGTTGTAAGTTTTGTGCAACAGGATATATGGACAGAAAACGCAATCTCACATTCGATGAAATTGTAGACCAGGTTGTTTTGATAAATCAACAAAGTGAACAGATTTTTGAAAAGAAATTATCCAATATCGTTTTTATGGGAATGGGTGAGCCACTCATGAATTATAACAATGTGTTGAAAGCAGTAGATAAAATTACGTCAGAAGAAGGTCTATTTATGAGCCCTAAAAGAATCACTGTTTCTACTGCTGGTGTTGCCAAACAAATTAAAATGCTGGGTGATGATCAAGTAAAATTTAAATTGGCATTATCATTACATGCACCCAATGATGAGAAACGCAATAAAATAATGCCCATCAATGAAACCAATAATATTAAAGTGTTGGTAGATGCTTTAAATTATTTTTATAAAAAAACAGGGAATGAAATTACCCTGGAATATATTTTATTCAAAAATTTAAATGACTCTGCTGAAGATGCAGCAGAATTAACTAAATTATTTCGCCAAATTCCGGCTGATCTTATCAATATCATAGAATACAATAGTATTGATGCATTTAAGTTAACCAAACCCGACGAAGAAGATGTTCAGCAATTCATGGAAATTTTGTCTAACAACAAGGTGAACGCCCGATTAAGACGCAGCAGAGGAAAAGATATTGATGCAGCATGTGGTCAATTGGCGAATAAGAATTAAGAGATATAAGAATTGAGTTATTAAAAATTCCTGTTGTAAAACAGCAAACTAAAAAAATGCAAAAGAAAAGAACCGACAACTTCAGCAAATTTGCTGAAAAGAAAAAAGGGGCAGCAATCAAAGAATCTTATCGTCAAGAAAAAAGAAAAGTAAAAGCAGATGCCCGTGCTGCTGGAGAAGAAATGAGGATGCTTAAAAAAGCCAAAGCGAGAGGTGAAGCCGTTGAACCTAAAAATGTGGAAGATAAAAAAGAAGTTGGTAAATCTACTGAAAGAAAAAAAACGCCCTATCAACAAAAAGATTTTAAAAAAGGTCCTAGAAATGCTGCTCCCGGAAAAAATAAATTAGTTAACGGTCCAGAGCAAGCAGCAGACACAGAAGCACAAGACCGTGATTCATTAATTCCACTCAATAAGTTTATTGCTCATGCAGGCGTTTGCGGCAGGCGCGAAGCAGCTGAATTGGTAAAAGGCGGGAAAGTAACTGTTAATGGAGATAAACTTTTTGAGCCGGGTTATAAAGTATCACAAGCAGATAAAATAACAGTAAAAGGAAAAGCCATATTCTTACAAAAGAATAATGTGTATATACTCTTAAATAAACCAAAGGATTTTATCACTACTGCCAATGATCCTGAAGGGAGAAAAACTGTTCTCGATCTTATAAAAGGCGCAACTTTAGAAAGAGTATATCCTGTTGGTAGATTGGATAGAAATACAACTGGAGTATTACTATTAACAAATGATGGAGAATTAGCACAGAAATTAACCCACCCTTCATTTGAAGTGAAAAAAATCTATGAAGTTACTTTAGACAAACCAGTTACAAAAAAAGACCTTGATCAAATTATAACAGGAGTTACTCTTGAAGATGGTTTTGTGCAAGCCGACTCAGTTGGTTATGCCGATTCAAAAAGTAAAAATGTTGTTGGAATAGAAATACATAGCGGGAGAAATAGAATTGTACGAAGAATTTTTGAACACCTAGGATATGATGTAAAAGGATTAGACAGAGTAATGTTTGCAAATCTTACGAAGAAGAATGTAGAAAGAAGTAAATGGAGAATTTTAAATGAAAAAGAAATTCGTTTATTAAAATTCATGAATAAATCATTTATCAGAAAAAATAAAGAAGTAGAGTAGTATATGCACTTAGAAATAATTTTTGAAAATGATGATTTTGTTGCTATCAATAAGCCTGCTGGCTTATTGAGCATTCCTGATAGAATTGGCAAAGAACTTTCTTTAAAAGATTTTTTAAAAGAACGTTATGCCAATATATATACAGTGCATCGCTTAGACAGAAATACAAGTGGAATTATTGTATTTGCAAAAACCGAGGAGGCACATAAAGAATTGTCACTTCTTTTTGAAGGAAGAGAAATGGAAAAATTTTATGTTGGCTTGGTTAATGGCCAGATGATTTATACATCTGGAACAATTGATGCCTCAATCATGGAGCATCCTGGAAAAACCACCAAAATGATTACCCATGTAAAGGGTAAACCTTCTATTACCGATTATGAAGTACTTGAATCTTTTAGATTGTATTCTTGGGTACAATTTCAAATACATACGGGTAGAACTCATCAAATTCGAGTTCATATGCAACATTTGGGGCATAGTATTCTATGTGATGAAATATATGGAGATGCTAAACCTATTTTACTTTCATCCATCAAAAGAAATTTCAAATTAGCAAAATCATCAGAGGAAGAGAAGCCAATTTTAGCAAGATTAGGATTACATTCTTATCGATTGAATTTTACATTAAAGGGTACATCACATAATTTAGAGGCGCCAATTCCAAAAGATTTAAAAGCATTATTACAACAATTAAAAAAATGGAAAGGATAAAAATAAATATTCGCCCATTAAGTTTCATACTAATGCTATCATTATTATTGATGGTAGTATTGTTTTTTGTACAATCAAGATCCGATAAGAGTATTCGGTCTATGCAAAAGGGTAATGAATTGGCAGTAAAAACATTTCAAATCAATAATGCTTTACAAGAAATTATCAACCATGTTTATTTTTTAGAAAGCGAAACAAGAAATCAAATCAATACGGGTAATTTACGATTGTCTAAGCCTGTAAATGATACAATTGCTGCACTAAAATTATTGGTACTTAATGTTAGTAAACTAACACATGATGGAAATGCAAAAAATAATTTTACAGAATTAAATAGACTATTACAGGAAAAAATCAATGCTACCCAAGATATTCTTCAGAACAGCAAAAGCACTATTATTGCTAAAGAAAAACTAACCAATCCAGCTAATAAAAATTTAATTGACAGTATTTATATTACTGCATCTGATATTCAGATTATTTCGGAAAATGAATTGCAGAAAACAATTATCGATAACTCAACTATTTCTAATCAGGTACTATTGATTAGTCGAGCACTTACTTTATTTGCTTTAATCACTATATTATTATCCTCAACCCTAATCATAAGACATTTAGTAAAAAACAATCAATTGATTATTGCATTGGGTAAAGCAAAAGAAAAAGCAGATATAGCTGGTTCAATAAAAGAGCAATTCTTGGCCAATATGAGCCATGAAATAAGAACTCCACTCAATTCAATTATTGGATTCAGTAATTTGGCTGCCGACACACAACTCAATCCTGATCAAAAAGAATATATCAATTTTATTAAAAATTCAAGTGAAAATCTATTATATATTATCAACGATATTCTTGATTTTTCTAAACTAGAAGCAGGTAAATTATTGATTTCTAAAGCGCCATTCAACTTAAAAGATATTGGTCATTTTATAGAAATGCTTTTTCAGGTACAAATTACCGAAAAGAAAGTACATTTTTCCTGCCATTTGGAAGATGGAATGCCATTGAATTTAACAGGAGATGATGATCGATTAAAACAAATCTTAACCAACCTTGTATCTAATGCCATTAAGTTTACTAGTGTAGGCGGTAATATTTCTTTGAAAATATCAATGGTAAAAAAAGAAGAGGAAACAGCTTATATACAATTTTCAGTAAAAGATACTGGCATTGGTATTCCTAAAGAAAAGCTAAAAACTATTTTCGAAAGATTTGAACAAGCAGATTCGGCTACTACCAGAAAATATGGTGGAACAGGTTTAGGATTATCAATTGTAAAACAACTTACAAATTTACAAAATGGTAGCATTGAAGTTAAAAGTTCCATTAATGCTGGCTCAGAATTTATTGTAACAATACCATATAGCATCAATTTACTAGCTACTCAAGAATCTGCTACTAAAGGAAAAATTACCGTTTTAAAGAATTTTAATACCCGTGCCAAATTATTAATTGCAGAAGACAATAAAATGAACCAGATTTTATTGAGGTATTTATTTAAAAATTGGGGATTAACAATAACACTTTCAAAAGATGGCAATGAAACCATTCAACTTTTAAGTAACAACGAATACGATTTGATCTTATTAGATATTCAAATGCCGATTATTGATGGATATGGTGTTGCGAAATGGATCAGAGAAACCAAAAAATCTTCTGTTCCTATTGTAGCAATGACGGCACATACAATGCCCGTAGAAATTCAAAAATGTAAGGAAGCCGGAATGAATGATTATCTATCAAAGCCATTGGACGAATCAAAAGTAATAGCTCTATTCAATCAGTATATACCAAAAAACGCTACTATGAACTCCCCCGAAAAACAACAATTTGTTAACTTAGATAATTTGAAGAGAATTTTTGGAGATGAAAATGAAATTATAGTTGATTTTCTCAACCAATTTAATCAACATTATCTAGTAGAAATTAAGCAATTAATTGAGGGATGCGAAAACAGAAATATGGAGCGGGTGTATACATTGGCTCATAATCTAAAAACTACATTTACTACACTTAATCCAGATTCTTCCTTAATTAATCCTTTGATAATTATTGAAAAATATAAAAATATTGAGCCAGATTGGATTACCATAAAAATTCAAATAGATATTATTAATGAAGCAACCGATTTTATAGAAGCTGAAATTAAAAAAATACAAACCAATCTAGCTAGTAATTAAACTTGACGCAAGTACAACCATATAAGGAGCAAATACACAAGACCTACCTTTTTACCATTTGGTTAATAGGGATAGCGATGATTATATACCTGTGTTTGCCATTTATAATAAAAGACTCTGGGGTTTATGTATTCGATTTGTTTGAAACTCAAAAAAAATCGATTGCCTTATCAGAAAGACTAAACAATAATCAATCTGTTGATAATTCCAATGAGGCATTGTTATTTGTAACAATTAATAAGAAGCAATTTTTAACTAGGTTTGTTACTTATATATCCGACGAAGAACTAGCCGCCAATGAATTAGCAGATTCTTCATCTGGAAAGACCAATAAAAGCTTTATTATTGTAGGAAGAAAGAAAAATAGCAAGCCCAAAAAAAGTAATGCTGATGATTTTTTCATCAAAGCAGCACCTAAAATATAATTAACTATGAAAAAGATTTTCTCTTTTATCTCGATTGCTTTTATTTCTATTTTATTTGTTTCATGTTATAGCGGTAAGAAAGCCCAAATGAATCAACAAGTTCAACAGGCAGATTCTGTTCAAAAAGTAGAAACCAAAATTGTAGACGACACTAAGAAAAAAGTAGATGATCGTTTAAAAGCCGAGGTGATTGATGCCGAAATTGCGGACAGCATAAAAAATAAAATTGCCAAATATTCTTCTGACTTAGATTCATTTAAAAATGCAGTTTCCTTCATCGACCAAACCATCAATACTTCCAGAAAGGCCTACAAAAGTAATCAAGCTAAAGTAGATTCGTCATTTGGAATAATTGATCGTTATAAAACTAAGTCTAATTATCGCTTACGTAGATTTACAATGATTAATGAGTCATTAGACATCATTGTTAACCAACAACATATGTTTGATCTAGCTGCTTTTTTTGGGCCAGGCAAATATGATATACCTACCGAGAAAATAGATATTGCTGAAAAATTATTTTCGCCATTGATAGATTCATTGGTTGGATTTTACAATAAATATGCTGATATAGAAAAGAAAGCAACTTTAGTTATTTTAGGATATGCAGATGCAAGTGGATTTAATCCGGAATCAGATATTTATAAATCTATTTTAGACAAACTGAAAGACAGTTCGGTTACCAAAGAAAAAATGAATCAACAGTTATCAGAATGGAGAGCAGTTAGTATTGGAGACGTGATGGAGTTTTCCATTGAAAAGAAAATCCCTAATTATAAAGATATAAAAGCCATTGACTTTCTTTTTGTGGAAAAAGGCAAGGGTGAAGACTATCCTAGTAAACTAGTTACGGATTATAAAGTAGACGATGAAAGAAGAAGAGTAGTATTATTATTTTGGAATATACTTCCTAAATAATCAACTATTTATTTACTGTTGGTACTTATAAACAGTGCCATTTTTCATTACAAATTTTACCCTGCCCATACTGGAAATATCTTTAATTGGGTCTCCATCAACAGCAATAATATCTGCTAGCTTATTTTTTTCAATACTGCCCAGACGGTCTTCTCCAAGAAGATCAGCTGCATTTACTGTGGCAGTTTTAATTGCTTCTAAGATTGGCATCCCAGCTTCTGTCATGTATTGAAATTCAATCCAATTTTTTCCATGTGCATATACACCGGCATCGGTACCAAAAGCAATTTTCACTCCTCGTTTATAGGCTTTTGCAAATGTTGCTTGAATAAAATTACCTACCACTAAAGCTTTAGCTTTAACAATTTCTGGATAATATCCTGGCTTTTTGGCAGAATCTGCTGTAGACTTACCAGCAATAATGGTAGGTACTAAATAAGTACCTTTTTGCTTCATTAAATCCATTACTTCTTCGTTCATATATGTGCCATGCTCTATTGAACTTACGCCAGCCAAAACTGCACGTTTCATTCCTTCTGCACCATGTGCATGAGCAGCTACTTTAAATCCATAATCTTTAGCTGTGCTGACAATAGCACGAATTTCTTCTTCTGTAAACTGAGCGCCACTTCCATCTTTGGCCATACTTAACACACCACCTGTTGCAGTAATTTTAATTAAATCTGAACCTTCTTTATACCTCTGCCGAACAGCTTTAGCACAATCTTCCACTCCATTAACTACCCCCTCTTTTGGACCAGGGTCGCCCATTAAATCTTTTCTGTAATTATTGGTAGGATCGGCATGGCCGCCTGTAGTTGCAATTGATTTTCCTGCAGTATAAATTCTAGGACCTACAACCCAGTCTTTATTTATAGCATTACGCAGAGAAATATTTACCCCAGAGCCTCCTAAATCGCGTACTGAAGTAAACCCACTCATCAACGTTTTTTCAGCAAAAACGATTGATTGAAAAGCATAATCTCCTGCATTCCAAGTAAAGCCTTCAAGGTATTTAGTAGGGCCTGTTTCACTTTCCATATGCACATGCATATCAATTAGACCTGGCATTACTGTTAATTTTTTTAAATCGATTACTTTATCGCCCTGAGCAGCAGTAATATATCCTTTTTGCACATCTACAATCTTTGCTCCTTCTACAACTATACTCATTTCTTTGAGTATGACTTGGTTCTTTACATCAACTAATTGACCGCAATAAATAAAGGTTTTTTGCGCTTCCGCTCTTGCAACCATAACAAAACAGCAAAGCACTATGATCGTTTTTTTCATACTATTTATTTAATGGAAGTTAATTCATTTATCGAAAAGAAGTAAATTAAAAAGCCCTGAAAATATCAGGGCCTATCATTCAATAAAAAAAACCATATCTTATTTATTGGGCTGAGGTGTATAGCGTAGATATGGCTTTACCACTCTTAGCCCTTTAGGAAATTTTCTGATAGCATCTTCTGTACTTAGAGCTGGCACTACAATTACATCTTCACCTTCTTTCCAATCTGCTGGAGTAGCAACACTGAAATTAGCAGTTAATTGAAGTGAATCGATTACCCTTAATACCTCTATAAAATTTCTTCCTGTAGAAGCAGGATAAGTAATTATCAGTTTTACTTTTTTATCTGGCCCAATAATAAATAAAGAACGAACAGTTGTTGTTAATGAAGCATTTGGATGTATCATATCATAGACTGTAGCAATTGATCTATTTTCATCGGCAATAATGGGAAAACCAACAGTAGTATTTTGTGTTTCGTTGATGTCCTTAATCCAACCTTCGTGTTTACCCAAACCGTCTACGCTAAGAGCCAACACTTTTACATTACGTTTTTCAAACTCAGCAGACAATAAAGCCGTTTTACCTAATTCAGTAGTACAAACAGGTGTATAATCGGCAGGATGAGAAAATAACACGCCCCAACTATCCCCTAAATATTCATAAAAATTAATAGGGCCTTTGCTTGTTTCTGCGTTGAAATTAGGTGCATCATCTCCTAAACGTAAACTCATACAATTAATTTAGAACACAAATATAATATATCCTATCAAACAAGTAGACTATTATTTGAAACTTTATTTTTTCTTATATACCGTTCTAGCTTTCTGTAATGCAGACTTCCCAAACTTATTTTTTACATCATCAATAGCTTTATAGAGTTCATCTTTTTTGCCTAAATCCGCAAATAAACTTCCTTGTAATACATGACTGGTTAATTCACTTAACCGAACACCTAATAGTCTTATGGGTAGCTCTCTTTTATACAATTGATGAAATAAACTGATGGCAATTGGAATCAATTCATCATCACGCAAAGTATAGTCAATTGCCACCTGCTTAGAAGTAGTTTCAAAATCGGGGTACCGAATTTTTACTGCTATACAGCCTGCTAATTTTTTATCCCTTCTTAATTCAAAAGCAATTTTTTCTGTCATACGAACCAATTCGCTCAATAAAAATGTTTCATCAGTTTGATTGGATTCAAATGTATGTTCTGTTGAAATGGATTTAGATTCATGAAAAGGTTGCACTTGACTCTCATGAATGCCTTGCGATTTATTCCACAAATCGATTCCATTTTTACCTATTTGTTTTACTAGTATCTCAACTGGTGTTTCACTCAAATCTTTAATTGTATAAATACCCATTGCATTCAAACGTTGGTGTAAGCTTTCTCCTACACCAGAAAACTTATTCACTGGTAAGGGTGCTAAAAATTGTTTTTCCATTCCGGGCTGAACAAATAAATAGCCATTGGGTTTTGCTTCGTCTGTAGCAATCTTTGCAACCATTTTATTGGTAGCTAAGCCAAATGAAATGGGCAATTGTGTTTGATCGATAATTTCATTGCGCAATTCAATCGTCCAGTTAAAAGGATCGAAATATTTATCCATCCCAGTAAGGTCTATGTAAAATTCATCGATAGACGCTTTTTCAAACAATGGTGCTTTGGCAGCAATAATATCAGTAACCCATCGAGAAAAACGGGAATACTCGCCCCTAGTTCCTTGAACCAAAATAGCATGTGGACAGAGTTGCATGGCTTTGTGCATTGGCATGGCACTTCGCACTCCAAATTTACGGGCTTCGTAACTACAGGTAGTTACTACACCCCTTTCTTTAGAGCCACCCACAATAACGGCTTTCCCTTTTAAAGAAGGATTGTTAACTACTTCAACACTAACAAAAAATGAATCGAGGTCAAAATGAGCTATATATCGTTGGGCAATTGTCACCTTTAAAAGTAAAAAACTTAACGATACACATCTAATAATCCATCAGGTAAGCTCACAAATACTTTACGGGCTTTTCTATCGATCTTATCTAAGGTTTCTTGATGCAAAGGAATCAATGCTTCTTTACCATCTAATAAAACTTGTAATAAAACCTGGTGAGGTTGTTCTATTACTTCAAGAATTGGACCTAAATTTTCATCCTCATCTGTAATCAGTTCATACCCTAATAAAGATATTGGAGCATCTTTACCAGCTTGTTTTCTAAAATCTGCATCTAATAACCATACTGGTTTTGTGTTGAGCCTTGCAGCAGATTCTTTGGTATTCACCCCTTCCAATTTCACAATGGTTTCTACTTGATCTTTTGCTTTAGCTGTTTCTACAAAGTACGGAATATAAGAGCCTTTTACTTCTTCAATAAATAACGCTTTAATGCCAGAGAACTCAGCCTTTTTTCCTAATGAATGCGTTAGAATAATTTCTCCCCTCACGCCAAATGCGGCTACTATTTTTCCAATATGTATATAATCATTCATTGTATGCAAGTTAATAAAAGTAGCTAATTACGGTTAGCTGGAAAATAAAAAGGGTCCGGTAAACCGAACCCTTTTTCTAAAAATATGATAATAACTAAGCTTCAGCTGGAGCATCGTCAGCAGGTGCAGCGGCTACAACAACTTCTTCTTGTTTTTCTTCTACTTTTTTAACAACAGGAACATATACTTTTTTAGCACGTTGTTTGTTCTTGTGTTCATCATTTCTACGTGTAATTGTGGCTTCGTGCTCTGTATGCCACTCTTGGAATTTCACCATCGCTGCGGCATCATCAAATAGGCCTAATTTAACACCACGTAATAAATGTTTCAAATACAATACTCCTTTAAAGGTAAGGATTCTTCGAACTGTATCTGTGGGTTGAGCCCCTTTGTTTAACCAATCCAATGCTTTTTGACGATCTAATTGGATAGTTGCTGGAACTGTTAATGGATTGTAAGTACCCAATTTTTGGATAAACTTACCATCTCTAGGCGCACGACCATCAGCTACTACAATAAAGTAGAATGGTCTTTTTTTACTCCCGTGACGCTGGAGTCTCATTTTTACTGCCATAAATAGAAATTTAAGGGCGTGATTAAATTTGGTTTAACTAGATATTCTAGGAGCGCGAAAATAGCATATTCACCCTAAAAATCCAAAGCTTTTTATAAAACTATCTACGCATACCAGGGAATTTGCCTCCCATTGGCATATTATTCATCATTTTCATCATCTGTTTCATTTGCTCAAACTGCTTCATAAAAGCGTTCACATCTTGAATATCTTTGCCACTACCTTTTGCAATTCTTGTTCTTCTACTTTGAGACAAACTATCTGGATTTGCCCTTTCAAAAGGTGTCATAGAGCTAATCATGGCTTCAATTCCTTTGAAAGCATCGTCTTTTATATCAATATCCTTCACCGCCTTACCAACTCCCGGAATCATTCCCATCAAATCCTTCAAATTACCCATTTTTTTAATCTGTTGTAATTGATCCATGAAATCTTGGAAATCGAATTGATTCTTGCGAATTTTCTTCTCTAATTTCTTGGCTTCTACTTCATCAAATTGTGCTTGCGCTTTTTCTACCAATGAAGTAATATCGCCCATACCCAAAATTCTCTGTGCCATCCTATCCGGATAAAACACATCTAGGGTATCCATTTTCTCGCCACTACTTACAAATTTGATAGGCTTTTCTACAGTGTATTTGATGGTTAACGCTGCTCCACCTCTTGTATCTCCATCTAACTTAGTTAATACAACTCCCGTAAAATCCAATCGGTCATTGAATGCCTTTGCAGTATTCACTGCATCCTGACCGGTCATTGAATCAACTACAAATAATATCTCCGAAGGATTTACTGCTTTTTTAATATTGGCCACTTCAGTCATCATCACTTCATCAATAGCCAATCTACCTGCAGTATCAATGATAATCACATTTTTATTGGTTGCTTTTGCTTCTTTGATTGCATTCTGAACAATAGCAACAGCATCTTTATTCTCTCTTTCGCTGTAAATACTTACCCCGATTTGCTCAGCCAATATAGTTAGCTGATCTATGGCTGCAGGCCGATAAATATCTGCAGCAACAACCAACGGCGATTTCCCTTTTTTTGTTTTGAGGTAATTGGCTAGCTTACCAGTAAAAGTGGTTTTACCACTTCCTTGTAAACCCGCAATTAAAATGATTGCAGGATTTCCATCTGTATTGAAGGTTGTAGCAGAACCGCCCATTAATTCGGTTAATTCGTCCTGCACAATTTTTATCATCAATTGGCTTGGGCTAATGGCATTGATTACTTTCTCCCCAACCGCTTTATCCCTTATTTTCTCTGTGAATTCTTTGGCTATTTTAAAATTTACATCGGCGTCTAACAATGCCCTGCGAATGTCTTTAACTGTATTGGCAATATTGAGTTCATTGATGCGTGATTCACCTTTCAGGTTTTTAAACGCCGACTCTAGTTTTTCTGATAAATTCTGAAACATAATAGATCTATTCGATGGTTACGAGGTGCAAATATACTGGGTTGTTTAAACGAAATAAAATTGTTATCTTACTGTTTTAAATTCCAAATATGAAAAAGTGCCTTTTTGGTTTTTTTTTACTACTATGTCTCAATGCCATAGCTCAAAATCCATCGCCTAAAAGAACCAAACTAGATGAAAATACTGTTGTGAAAACCAGTGATGGCACAGTATTGTCTTATTCAATATGGCAATCAATGTTGATGAGTGGCGATTTCAATTTAAAGCCAGAAAATCCATCATTAGAAAATTCAGCATTTATATTGTTTCGGCTTTCTGAAATTGAAAAACAGAATAGATTGGCAAATATGCCAAAACCCAATGAGTCACCCTATTTCAAAAATGGGAAGCCATTTGGAAAATTCAAGACAACCGACATAAATGGCAATTCCATCAATCTTAAAGATTATGAAGGCAAAATTTTAGTGATTAATTTTTGGTTTATTAATTGCCCACCTTGTCGTTCAGAAATACCCCATTTAAATAAACTAGTTGATAAATATAAAGAAGATAAAAATATTGCTTTTATTGCAATTGCATTAGATGATGCCGCTAGCATCGAAACATTTTTGAAAACAAGCCCCTATAAATACCAAATTATAGATAAAGGGCAGTGGTTAGCATCTAAGTATGGAGTTAACTCTTTCCCAACAAATGTTGTAGTAGATAAAGCTGGATTAGTGCAATTTCATTCAAGTGGTTATGGAATTCAACTGCCATTTTGGATTGAAAAAACAATTGAATCTATTAAGTAATTAGCCTAAATAAACCCTTAATTGATTGTATCGATTGGTAGATCTAAGTTTGTTGATGGCTTTGTCTTTAATTTGACGTACCCTTTCTCGAGTTAAATTAAAACGAGTACCTATATCTTCCAAACTGAGCGCATGATCTACTCCAATTCCAAAGAAAAAACAAAGTACTGCTTTTTGCCGATCAGTTAAAGTTTTGAGACTACGCTCAATTTCTACATGTAATGATTCAAAATGTTCCAATTTTTCATCTGTTTTGGAAGTATTGGTATTTTCCATCAAATCCATTAATGTACCACCCTCGCCTTCGGCAATAGGTGTATCCATGCTTATATGCCTGAAACCAACGCTCATTGTTGCAATAACTTCATCTATTGGCATATCTAAAAACAGGGCAAGTTCCTGAGCATTTGGCTCCCTTTCATACTCTTGTTCTAATTGTTGATAGGCTTTACTTATTTTACTAGTTAGGCCAACTTTATTTAATGGGAGTCGTACAATTCTACTTTGTTCTGCCAATGCCTGCAAGATGCTTTGGCGTATCCACCAAACAGCATAAGAAATAAATTTAAACCCTTTAGTTTCATCAAAACGTATAGCAGCTTTGATTAATCCCAAATTTCCATCGTTAATTAAATCGGATAAAGTAAGGCCTTGATTTTGATATTGTTTAGCAACAGAAACAACAAAACGTAAGTTAGACTTAACCAATCTGTCTAATGCTGGTTGGTCTCCATTTTTAATCTGTATGGCTAATTGAACTTCTTCTTCGGGTCTGATCAGGTCAACTTTTCCTATTTCTTGTAAGTACTTCTCTAAACTTTGAGATTCTCGATTAGTAATCGACTTTGTTATTTTGAGTTGACGCATACTCATAATAAACCAATTTAAAGGGTAATTTTTTAGAATATTCAATTTAACGAAATAAAAAATATTTTCAAAAAATATGATTCAACAAATTGATTATCAATTATATATAAATAACTGAAGGTGCCACTATTATAATGAATACAAAAAAAAAAGGTAAATTATAAAAAAACATTTGGGAGATAAGTAATATTTAATATTATTGCACGGCTACCATCAAGATTAAACGGTTACCATGAAGGTTAAAGAGAAATTAATGAGTAAGAAGCAGTTATTTACGTTAGAATTTCCAGTTAGATGTTCTCCCGTTATTTTATTTGATTTTTTAGCAACACCAGCTGGGTTACAGGAATGGTTTGCCGATAAAGTAGATGAGTGGGAAAATGTATACAGTTTTTCCTGGAATGGCGATGAACCGGATAAAGCAGAAATTATGGATAAAGAAGAAAATAAATTTATCCGTTTTCATTGGCTTCATTCAGAAAAGAATGAATATTTTGAATTTAAAATTGAAAAAACAGAGATTTCTAATCAAACAATATTAATCATTAAAGATTTTGCTGAAAAGAATGAAATCAAAGACCAGAGCCAATTATGGCAGTATCAGGTGAAAGAATTATTTCATCGTTTAGGTGCCTAATGAAAGGGTTTAATATTCCGATAGCATAGATAATAGCCTATTGAAATGTTTGATTAAAAATTGATCTATATCTTCCCACTCTTGAAGTGGGATTTTTTTTGCCAATTTTAAATAAGGTAATTTTGTTACAGAATTGCCTACCCAATCGGCAATAGGTATGTAGTTGGATTTTTCAAAATGGTGTTGCCATGGATCTGTTCCTACTCCAATAAACCAATCTTTTGTTTCATTGGCATATTTTCCAAATAAATTGAAATAATTGTCTATAGAAGGGCCATACTGGGCCAAATAGCGCCCTTTTAAGATCAAATGAATACTACAATGATTGCCCCACCAAAAAAAACTACGAATGGCTAAAACATCATCTTCCGTAAAAGAACGAGGAAAATCGAGCATAACATAGGGCAATTGCTGGTATTGTTCTCCTCTTGATATTTTTGGGGAAATGTTAAAAGCAGGTATAGCATTAAACGTTGTAAACCTTGCTACATCTACTTGATAGACTGAAGCAACCTGACCAAACAAGTTGTATACTTTTTGAATAATCAAGTTCTTTGTTAAAATCCAGTCTGCATTATTCACCAATTCTAGTTCCTTTGGTGAAAGTGTTACTTTTGCGTCACTCATAACAACAATATTAAGACAGGTTAAGTGATAAAAAAACTCGATATATTAATTATTAAATCTTTTATTGGGCCGTTCATTGCGGCATTCCTCATTTCTATATTTGTTTTAACCATGCAATTTTTCTGGTTATACATTGATGATTTGGTAGGAAAAGGGCTAGACCTATTTACTGTTTTAAAATTGGTTGGTTTGGTTACTTTATTTTGGGTGCCAACCGCTTTGCCACTTGCACTTTTATTTTCTTCAATTATGACTTTTGGTAATTTAGGTGAAAGTTTTGAATTGGTTGCAATAAAAGCAGCAGGAATACCCTTGTTGCGTTTTATGCGTCCGTTGTTAATTATTACATTATTTATTTGTGGTCTAGCATTTTTATTTGCTAATAATATTATTCCAGTAACACAATTAAAATTATCTGCATTAAAATATGATATAATTGTTTCTAAGCCTTCCATCGATATTAAAGAAGGAGTATTTTATGATAAGATTGAGGGTTATGTAATTAAATTAGGTAAGAAAGAAAAAAACGATAGTATTATTCGTGATGTTGTAATTTTTGAGAGAGGATATAATCTTCAAGATAATTTATTGATTGCAGAAAGTGGTGTGATGCGTGTTACAAAGGATAAACAATTTTTAGAGTTTGTTTTAAAGAATGGCTGGCGTTACGATGAAAAAGGAGCAAGAAATGTAAAGAATACCCAGTTTACCAGAATGGGATTCAGCCAATATAAAAAAGTATTTGACCTAAAAAGTTTTCAGATGAATAAAACAGGGGACAGTGCTTTTTATGACCCAAAAATGTTGAGTATTCGTCAACTAAATCAAGCTATAGATTCTTTAGAACATTTGGATACATTTTATATAAAAAAATCAAATAAAGAAATTTCTCCTTACTTGCGCTTTGCTAGATACATAGATACTGGATGGACCAAACCAATTAAAAATCCACTTCCCTCCATTCGTAAATCCAAATTAATTCCTGACAGTTTAAGATTATCTATAGAAGAATCTGCCAATAATCAATTAGCAACCATTAAAGGTTCTGTAGATATGATTGCAAGAGATTACAATGAAAAATACCAGTCATTGCAATTACATGAAATTGAATGGCACCGAAAATTTACACTCTCAGTGGCTTGTTTAGTGCTATTTTTAATAGGTGCCCCTTTAGGTTCTATCATTAGAAAAGGAGGGCTAGGCACACCATTGGTATTTGCTATTATTTTCTTTGTGGTATTCCACTTGTTTAACACATTCGGAGAAAAATTTGTAAAATCGGGTCAAACAAATGCTATTGTTGGCATGTGGTTATCCACTTTTATTTTAATTCCGATTGGTGCGTTTTTAATTTTCAAAGCAATGCGTGATTCGCAATTATTCAACCAAGAATTCTATTACAGATCCTTTAAAAGAGTCCGTGAATTTATTGCTAACTTCAAGGAAAATAAATCTATATGAAAACATCCAATAGCAGAAGAGCATTTATAAAAACAACTGGAAAAGCAGGATTAGCTACAAGTATTGGATTATCGATTTTGCCTTCATTTAGATTTACTGAGAAAAGCAACAACCTCTTTGATTTCAAACAACAACCATTGCCATATGGCTACAATGCACTAGAACCTTTCATTGATGGTATGACCATGGAAATTCATTATAGTAAACATGCAGCAGCATATGCAAAAAATTTAAATGATGCCTGTGTTGCAGAAAAAGTAGATACCATCAATCAAAATTTAGAAACCATACTACAAAAGATTTCTATTTATTCACCAAAAATGAGGAATAATGGGGGTGGTCATTACAATCATGAATTTTTTTGGCAATGCATGAAACCAGGAACTACATCCAACCCAAGTGGTAAATTAGCCGCAGCTATTAACAGTTCATTTGGCTCTTTAGAGGCTTTTAAAACCCAGTTTGCAGAAGCCAGTAAAAATAGATTTGGCAGTGGTTGGGCCTGGTTGGTTTTAACTCCTGATACTAAATTGAAAATTGGTTCAACCCCCAATCAAGACAATCCTTTAATGGACATTAGTGAATTGAAAGGAAAGCCATTATTGGGTTTAGATGTATGGGAACATGCTTACTATTTAAAGTACCAAAATAAACGCCCTGATTATATAAATAATTGGTGGAATTTAGTGAATTGGGATTTTGTTTCTTCAAAATTGGATTAATAAAAACTATACTTATGAAAGTTACTACAACCTGGAAGGAAGCACTGGCTTTTGACGCTAATGCAGATGAGCATATTGTACGATTAGATACCACTAAAGAAGGTGGCGGATTAGACAGTGGAATGAGCCCTAAGAAAATGTTGCTTGCTTCTTTGTGTGGATGCAGTGGAATGGATATTGTAGATATTCTACATAAAATGAAAGTACATTTTACTCAACTAGAAATTACTGCAGAAGCCGAACAAACCGACGAGCATCCTAAAGTATTTAAATCAATTGATTTGGTTTATTACTGTAATGTAGCTCCTGAAGATGAAGATAAACTAACACGTGCAGTTAGCCTTTCGATGGAGAAATATTGTGGCATTTCAGCCATGTTGGTAAAGCATTGTACAATAAATTATAGTACAAAATTGATTGAATAATATTTTTAGTGGAATCATACGTACATATAAAAATAGCAATTGACAACATATTAAGCTGCTTTTTCAATAAAGTTTCTAATATGTCTATACCCGAATAATACTTTAACTAAAAGCAGTAATGAATATTTTAATGAAACTGGATTTACATCCATCTTTAAAGCACCCAAAGCTTGTTGAATTGCCGCTTTGGGTTGATTAAATTCATGATACACTTTATGAGAGAGGCGAGAATAGTATTGAGCAAAATATTTTTTTGACTCTTTGTTTATGCTATCGCGATTTTCAAAAGGCAAATATCCTCGGATTATTCCAATCACTTTTGAAATATCGACTAGATTCAATAAAGCATCTTCGGAACTCAGCGCTAAATTTGAACGATGCACCCGGAATTTAGCTAGAACCCTTGGGCAGTATCCCACTTCGTAGTGTGCTGCAATCCGAACAGCCATTTCCCAAAATTCACCAAATTCTATTCCAAAATAGGCCCCTAAATGTTCATAGGTAGTTCTTTTAATTACCATGGCAGGTGGTTGTACTTCTTGGCGTTTGGCAATAGTAATTAACCAATTTTTCAATACGCCTCTCAAAACTTGCAATCGCAGATGATCCCAGATTTTTATGCCTTTTTCATTTATATATTCAAAATCGGTGAATGCTGCTCCAATTCTTGGGAAATCTTCAAAAAGGCTTTCAATTTCGAGATAAAAATCATTTACCAAAAAAGTATCCCCATATAATAAATGAATGTATTTCCCTTCGGAAAGTTTAATACAAGTTTCAAAATTGCGCAACTTTCCAACATTCACAGGTTGCCTGAAATAACCTATTCGTCCATCACCTAGCCTTTTAACCAACTCCTTCACATTGCCATCGGAACTTGCATCATCCACCACCATTATTTGCATTTGCTCTATTCCTCTATCCTGTTCTAAAACAGATAAAAGACATTGCTCTAAATATGGGTAGGTATTGTATACAGGAATCATTACCGACCATTTCGGTGTTTCTATATTGGAGGGTAATGGTAAAATTACAGGAGCTTGCTTGGGAATTCTTTCCCTTAAGTCAGTTTTTTTTGAAGACAGATTCAAAATAAATACAGTTGATGTACTTCAAATATACTATTTGTATGGCTTTATTGGCAGGGCTATTTTATTGAATTACCTTGCTTTAAATCAGAAAAGTGAAAAAGAATTTGCAAAATTTTACTATTCAAAAATGGATCACTATTTTGAGCATTCTGCTCTTCTTGGTAAAAATAATTGCTTACTACATCACCTCATCAGTAGCTATTCTTTCAGACGCATTAGAAAGTATTGTAAACGTAATTGCAGGATTTATAGGTTTATATAGTTTATATGTGGTTGCTAAACCAAAAGACGAAGATCATCCTTATGGACATGGTAAAGCAGAATTTGTGTCAGCTGCTGCAGAAGGAAGTTTAATTATTGCGGCAGGTATCATTATTATTTATGAAACTGTTCAAAATATTTTACAAAACACCCAAATAAAAGCATTAGATCAAGGAATGTGGTTAATTACTTTAACCGCAGTACTGAATTATATAGCAGGTCTTTATTGTGTTAAAATAGGCAAACAAAATAATTCACTCGCATTAGAATCGAGTGGTAAACATTTACAAATAGATACCTACTCTACATTGGGCGTTTTAGGATCAATATCGTTGATCTACTTTACCAAAATTTACTGGCTGGATAAAGTAATTGCCATTGTACTTAGTTGTTGGATCATCTATAATGGATATACTATTTTGAGAAAATCATTGGCTGGAATAATGGATGAAGCTGATAAAGTTCTACTTAATCAGTTTATTCAAGCATTGAATACCCACAAAAAAGCCAATTGGATTGATTTACACAATTTAAGAGTGATCAAATATGGTGCACTATTAAATATAGACTGTCATCTTACACTTCCATGGTATATGAATATTCATGAAGCACATAGAGAAATTGATGCATTATCTGATTTGATTAAAAATAAGTTTGGAGATGCCATTGAATTGTTTGTTCATACAGATGGTTGCCTCGATTTTAGTTGTGCAATTTGCACCAAAACGGATTGCCCAGTAAGGAAACATCCTTTCCAGCAGCAATTAATATGGACTTTAGATAATTTAGTGTTGAATAAGAAACACAGCATCTAGCTGCTTGCTAAATGCTTAACTTTGTATCCAATTTAAAATAAATAAAATGACGGTTTGGAACGAATATCAAAATGCCAATAAAGATCGATTTTTAAACGAATTACTTGATTTGTTGAGAATTCCAAGTGTAAGTGCAAGAACAGAGCACAAAGCCGATATGCTCCAATGTGCAGAAACAGTAAAGGCACGTCTATTAGAAGCCGGTGCAGATAATGTAACCATTTATTCAACAGAAGGTCATCCCATTGTATATGGAGAAAAAATGATCGACCCTAGCAAACCAACCGTTTTGGTATATGGTCATTATGATGTACAACCAGCCGATCCTATTGAATTATGGAAGAGTGGCCCATTTGATCCGGTAATCATTGATGGTAAAATTTTCGCTCGTGGGTCTTGCGATGACAAGGGTCAATTTTATATGCATGTAAAAGCGTTAGAAACTTTTACAAAAACCAATACACAGCCCACTAATATTAAATTTTTAATTGAAGGGGAAGAAGAAATTGGAAGTCCTAATTTGGCCACTTTTGTAAAAAATAACAAAGAACTACTCAAAGCAGATGTGATATTGATTAGTGATACTTCTATGTTGAGTATGGAAAATCCTTCCATCGATATTGGTGTGAGGGGATTGAGTTATATTGAAGTAGAAGTAACTGGGCCAAATAGAGATTTACACAGTGGCGTTTACGGCGGTGCGGTAGCTAATCCGATTACCATGTTGGCAAAAATGATCGCATCTTGTCATGATGAAAACAACCATATTACTATTCCTGGATTTTATGATGATATTGTAAATGCTACTGATGCTGAACGCACCAAAATGGCCCAAGCTCCATTTGATGAAAAGGAGTACAAAACCGATTTAGGGGTAGATCATTTATGGGGAGAGAAAGGCTTTACAACCAATGAAAGAACAGGCATCAGGCCAACATTAGAAGTGAATGGAATTTGGGGTGGATATACAGGTGAAGGAGCTAAAACAGTACTGCCTTCCAAGGCATTTGCAAAAATTTCATGTAGGTTAGTGCCTAATCAATCATCAGTAAAAATTACTGAAAAAATTCTACAATATTTTAAATCAATAGCACCAGCAGGAGTTACAGTGAAAGCTTCTGAGCACCATGGTGGCGAGCCTTATATGACTCCTATAGATTCTATTGCATACAGAGCAGCTTCAAAAGCAATACAAACTACATTTGGCAAAGAGCCAATTCCAGTAAGAGGTGGTGGTAGTATACCAATTTGTGCTTTGTTTGAAAAAGAGTTGGGTTTGAAAATTGTATTTCTAGGATTTGGGTTAGACAGCGATAATTTACATAGCCCAAATGAAAAGTACAATGTATTTAATTTTTACAAAGGCATTGAAACCATCCCTTATTTTCACCAGTATTTTGCTGAAATGAATGCATAAAGATGGCAGCCGAAAAAGACAAATTAAGAATTGATAAATACCTATGGGCAATTCGTTTATTTAAAACAAGAAGTCAGGCAGGAGATGCGTGTAGTAAAGGAAAAGTAAAGTGGAAAGGTGATGCTATAAAAGCATCTCGAGTTGTTGCTGTTGGAGATGAATTTGATGTAAAAACAGAAGCCAAAAAATGGGTCATTAAAGTAACAGGATTATTATACAATAGGGTACAATACGCTGAAGCAATTCAGTATTATATCGATATCACTCCTGCGGAAGAAATAGATCGTATCAAATCGGTTGCAGCGAGTTTTAATACAGGAAAACGTTTGAGTAAAGTAGGAAGACCTACCAAAAAAGATTTAAGGGATTTAAAAGATTTCTTAGATTAATCAAAGCCTATGACCATTGATATTATAACAGCTGTTCCAGAACTTTTAGAAAGCCCATTCGGTCATAGTATTATGAAACGCGCACAGGAAAAGGGTTTGCTCACTGTACGTTTGCACAATTTGCGCAAATGGGCAATTAATAAACAAGCGCAAATAGACGATTACCAATATGGTGGTGGCGCAGGTATGGTAATGATGTGCGAACCTTTAGCAAATGCAATAGATGAGTTACAAAAAGATGCTCCATACGATGCCATCATTTATATGACACCTGATGGCAATCGATTTAACCAACAAACAGCCAATCAACTTTCTTTAGAAGGAAATTTATTGATTATCTGCGGACACTATAAAGGAATCGATGAGCGTATTAGAAATAAATACGTAACAATGGAAATATCCATTGGCGATTATGTACTCAGTGGCGGAGAATTGGCAGCAGCAGTTGTAGTAGATGCCATTGGAAGACTAATACCAGGTGTATTAAATGATGAAACCTCTGCCTTGTTTGATTCTTTTCAAGACAATTTATTAGCTCCTCCTGTATATACCAGACCAGCTGATTTCAGGGGAGATAAAGTGCCTGAAATTCTATTACAAGGTGATCCAAAAAAAGTAGAAGAATGGCGATTTGAACAATCGCTGGAAAGAACCAAAACAAGAAGGCCCGATCTGCTAGGTGACCTATAAATTTGGGTTTATTGCCGTTCAACATTTTAAGCCATTTTTTTAATCTCCTTTTATGGAAATTCGTGCCAATCATGCGAATACTATTAATTTCATTCATTTTACAAATAGTTGTTGTTGCTCATACTCAGGAACGAAACGGAGAAAGCTTTCAAAAAGATTATCAAATTCATATTGCCAAAACAAAGGAAACAGTAAAAATTGATGGCGAATTAAATGA
>JANOQC010000009.1:0-2498 GCA_031422175.1 Sphingobacteriia bacterium
CCAATGGATCAATATCAAAGTACCGTTCCAACCAAATAAATTCTGACCTTGTATAAGTTATTACACTTGCTAGAGCGGTAGCTTGTCGAGAAATCAGTAGGTATTCTATTTCTAATTCAATATTATTTTGTTCAATTAAAATCTTACAGCATTCATACATCAATTTAGTATCCCTTGATGTAAAATACAATTTATTTATGCCATTTCTCAGAGCAATTGAAACAACCCATTGCAGATGATAATATACAAAATGTCCTAAAAATTCCCCGACCAAATTAACAACACCCTTGTCATTAGATAATGAGATATTATTCTTATATTTCAAAGCATCATGAATAATTACATTCTTATATTTATTTTCCTTGAACACCTCATTTAAGGTAACTTTTTTATTATCGAAAAAATAATTCAGCAATTTCATTGACAAGAATATTTGATAAATATTTTAATGCAACTCCTCTTCAAGCAGAACAGGAAAATGTGGTCTCACAGCACCATTCCATTTGCTAAAAGATGATTTATCTTCCCGATAGTCTGCTACATCAAAAACTAAAGCTTCATTAAACTCATAAACCACTTTAGAACTATTTCTTATAAAATTTATAGAAATATAGTAATGCCCATCATTTAAAAAATTACCCGGTATTGTACAACTTCCATTTATTTTACCTTCTGCAAAAACTGTAGGAATAGATCCAGTTTCAAAAACGCAATCACCGCCATAATAGTACAATAATACATGAGCACTTAAGTTTTCAGCACCTTTCATTTTATTTATGAAAGAAAAGTTTATTACTAATGGGGTACTGGTATCTATAATATTATAATTATTATACTGTGGCGTTATACTAATAGAATGCATATAAATAAATTCATTGCCAACATTTGTGTCTGCCAAATCAAATGTTTGTTCTAATATTTCAACTTTTTCTTTATTTAAGTAGTTAGAAATAACGGATTTTGAATCTCCAGAATCTACCAGATTCCCTTTACTTAAACAAATTGCTTTATTGCATAAATTTCCTAGGGCCAATAAATTATGACTTACAAATATTATTGTTTTTCCACTTTTCTGTGTAACATCCTGCATTTTGCCAATGCATTTCTTCTGAAATTCAGAATCTCCAACTGCTAACACTTCATCAACTATTAATATATCTGTATTTAAATGAGCCGCAACAGAAAAAGCAAGTCGCACATACATACCACTTGAATATCGTTTAACAGGAGTATCTAGAAATCTTTCAACACCAGAAAATTCTATGATTTCATCTAGTTTAGAAGTAATTTCTCTTTTACTCATACCCAGTATTTGTCCATTCAAGTACAAATTTTCTCTTCCACTTAATTCTGGATGAAAGCCTGTACCAACTTCCAGTAAACTTGTGATTTTACCTCTCCCTTTGATTGAACCAGTTGTTGGCGGAACGATTCTAGAAATTGTTTTAAGGAGGGTTGATTTGCCGGATCCGTTTTTGCCTACAATACCCAAACAATCACCTTCACTAATTTCAAAATTAATGTCCTTTAAAGCCCAGATATGATCTTTACTATCTTTAATTTCAATAGGTGTATCAATTGGATTATTTAAAACTTTTGTTCTCCACCAATATTGCAAATCTTTTTTTAGAGAGCTTGAACCTAATACGCCTAGCTTATAATATTTAGAAACATTTTCAACTCTTAAAATAGTATCAGACATATCCTTTTTTTTAAATGGTATCCATTACACTCAATTCCTTTTTCTTAAAATAAATTAACCCTAAAAAAAATATTACAAAAGTGAGGAAAAAGCTAATGAATAAATAACTCAAATTAACAGGCTTAGTAAAAAAGAATCCTGCTTTAAAATATTCCATTATAGGTGTAAGTGGATTTGCCCATAATAAAAATTTATAGGCTTGAGGTATTAAACTAGCTGGATACACTACTGGAGTAACAAACATTAATAATCTTAAGAAAAAGTTCATGAATGGTTCCAAATCATGATAACGAGCTAAATAAATACTTACTATCATACCAATACCCATCGCTAAAGCAACAGTTGCTAAAATTGTTATAGGTAGCCAAAGCATGTAAATACTAGGATGTACTGAACCTATGATCCAATAATAGATGTAGATTAAAATAAATAATATAAACTGAATTGAAAACCGAAAAATATGCGTCCCTATCATACTTATCGGAACCACTAATCTTGGGAAATAGACTTTATTGAAAACATGTGCATTATATTTAAATGTATACATTGTACTAGATAAGCAGTCAGAGAAAAATCCCCAAAGTAGGCTTCCCGCCATATAGAACAACAGAGGCGGTACACCATCAGTTGATACTTTTACAATTCTTCCAAATACCAATAAATAAAAAAATGTTGTTAACATTGGCTGAATTACCAACCAAGACAATCCCATAATTGTTTGTTGATATCCAGCTATTAATTCTCTACGTGCAAATGATTTAATCAAACCACGATACTGCCATAGTTCTCTTAATCC
>JANOQC010000010.1:0-3028 GCA_031422175.1 Sphingobacteriia bacterium
GATCAAGGTAAATTGAAAGAAATCGCAGCCTTAAAAAGCAAGTTTCAATTTAGGTTATTGGTAGATGATGCACATGGGTTTGGTACTTTAGGTAAAGCTGGTGCAGGTGCTGGAGAAGCACAAGGATGCCAAGATGATATAGATTTGTACTTTTCTACGTTTGCAAAAAGCATGGCTTCTATCGGTGCTTTTATGGCTGGTGATAAAGCCATCATAGATTTTATACGTTATAATATTCGTAGCCAGATATTTGCTAAAAGTTTACCAATGCCAATTGTGTTGGGAAATTTAAAGCGGTTGGATATGTTGCGCACCATGCCTGAGTTGAAAGAAAAATTATGGAGCAATGCACTAAAACTTCAGTCAGGTTTGAAGGAGCGTGGATTTGATATTGGCAAAACAGATAGTCCGGTAACACCTGTTTATATGACTGGAGGGGTAGAAGAAGCCACTGCAATGGTGATGGATCTAAGAGAAAATTACCATGTATTTGCTTCTATTGTAATATATCCTGTTATTCCAAAGGGACATATCATTTTCCGATTAATTCCTTCAGCTGCTCATAGTGATGTTGATATTCAAGAAACTTTAGTAGCATTTAGCGAGACAAAAGCTAAGTTAGATGCTGGTGCTTATAAAGTGGAAGCGATACCGGATATGGCTGACGCCAATTAAGAATTAAGAATTAAGAGATAAGAATTAAGAGTTTGAGTTTGATAAGTGCACAAAAAAAGCGATGAAATTCATCGCTTTTTTTATTGAATAAACCGGTATTATAGTTTGACAATCAATTCTTTAGCCATTCTTACATAATCTGCATTTTTTGCTTCAGTTGCAACAGTAATACATTTTTCTGCATTTGCTTTTGCACCTATTTTATCGCCCATTGCTTGTTGAATTTTAGCGGTTTGCAAGAACAACCAAAATGCTTTAGGATTAGCAGCTGTTGCTTTATTAATATTCTCTAAAGCTTTTGCATTATTATTGTCCCACTCAGCATAAAAAGTTGCAGCAGCACTGTAAGAAGCAGGGTTTACTGGATCTGCACTTAATGCTTTTTCTACTTGCGCACGAATTCTGTCTTTTACATTGGTGCTCATTGGAACACTTACTGCAGTATTTCCCCACATGATATGTAATTCGCAACTTTCAGCTTGAATGTTGGCAAATTGCATGGTAAGAGTTTCGGCTGCAACAGCCATTTTCATTGTTTTTACTTTAAAACGAACAACGTCCTCACTTTCTTTGTAACCATCAGTTCCCCAATTGGTTAATCCTTTATTAATAATAATTTCCCAAGTTTCTTTTCCAGGAATTGCATACAAAACATATGAGCCAGTATCTAATAATTTTCCTCCCATCATCACTTTATCAGAAAAGTATAATCTAGTAGCGGCATTGGCACCAGTTCTCCATATTTGGCCTAATGGAGCTAATTCACTGTTTTCTTTAAGCAATAGTCTCCCTTTAATATTCGGACGAGAATAAGTAAGGTCAATTTTACCCATACCAAAATCTTGGGAAATTTTTTGTGTTGTACTAGGAGCAGGCATTTTAATTTGTGCCATACCCGTTAAACTGCAAAGTATTGCAGCAGCAATCATTATTTTTTTCATTTTCATTATTTTTGAAGGAGCAAACCTACGTTTTTGCCTTGGTAATGAGGCAAAATTTTTGTGTGAAGCTTTTGCTAAACTGGCTTATTTAAACCCAGGATGGAAGCGTTGGAGGGTGTCTCTTAAAAAGTCACGGTCTAAATGGGTGTAAATTTCTGTGGTAGTAATGCTTTCATGCCCCAACATTTCCTGAACTGCCCTCAGATCGGCGCCTCCTTCTACTAAATGAGTAGCAAATGAATGCCTTAATGTGTGAGGAGATATGATCTTGGTTATGCCTGCTTTGTATGCCAAATCTTTAATGATATAAAAAATCATTACTCTAGTTAAATTTTTTCCTCTTCTATTAAGGAATACAATATCCTCAAATCCGGGTTGAATGGCTTGGTGGCTGCGGATGGTTTCTTTATAGATGGTAATATATTTGATGGCATCTGATCCGATAGGGATCAATCTTTCCTTATCACCTTTACCGATCACGCGTATAAATCCAACATCGAGGTAAAGTCCTGAAATAGTTAAATTTACTACTTCGCTTACTCGTAATCCGCAACTGTACATGGTTTCAATGATTGCTTTATTTCTACCACCTTCTGCACTACTCAAATCAATTTGAGCAATCATGTTTTCAATCTCTTCAAAGCTCAATGTATCTGGTAATGCTCTTTTGGTTTTAGGCGCATCTAGTAATACGGAAGGGTCGATTGTACATATTTGTTCAATCAAACAATATTTATAAAAAATACGAATGCCGGAGATCATTCTACTTTGAGATGTTGCTGTCATTCCAAGTTCGCCCACCCATTTTACAAATGCTTGCAAATCTTTTAGTACTATATCGGTGGGCTTCTTTAATTGTTGTGAGATTAATAAATATTCGGTAAGCTTGGAAACATCTCGGAGATAGGCTTCTACAGAGTTATCGCTCATAGATCTTTCTAAACGGAGATAGGCTTTGAATCCTTTTTTATATGCTTCCCACATGAGGAGTTACGAGTTATGAATTATGAATTAAGAGTTATGAGATACAACCTTAGAATTAAGAGATATGAATTAAGAGTTGAAGTTACGAATTAAGTTGCTGGAATTTACGATGACTTATAAGCATTGATCAATATTACGTACATTCGCTAATTGTAAAAAATCGATAGGTCTCATGCAAGTAAATTTACGGTCCTTCAAACAGAAAGTTCGATATCATCAAAAATCAATGAAACGTTTTTTAGGTAAGATAGAAAAAAATCCTCCAAAAGGTTTGGATAAATTAGCAGAAAAAATAGATGCAGAAGTTTGGAAAGAAGTAGACTGTTTGTCTTGTGCCAATTGCTGCAAATCAATGAGCCCAACATTCACAACAAAAGACATCAAACGTATTGCAGTTCATTTTGAAATTACTCCCAATGAGTTCAAAG
>JANOQC010000011.1:0-16437 GCA_031422175.1 Sphingobacteriia bacterium
CCTTCTTTCTTTAAGAGTTCAGGATAAGTAATGGTGTTTCTATCTAAGGCTGCTGTAAATCGCAACATTTCTATATCGACAACATTTCGTCCAGTCATTATGGATGCCCTTGACGGCACACACTGCGGAGCAGTCGTGAAGGCATTGTTGAAACGAATTCCTTCATTTGCTAATTGATCTAAATTGGGTGTTTTTAAGTCAGGATTGCCATAAACACCCAAATAAGGAACACTGTGGTCATCTGAAAGTATAAGAAGTACGTTAGGCCTGTTTTTGTTAGACATAGACTGCTTTTGAGCCATAACAGGAACAGTGTATAGAATACAAATTATAAGATTTAAGGCGACTGAAGTAAATAATTTTAAACCCATACTATTTTTTTAATGACATATCTGTTTTTGTATTAACCCCCTAATTCTTGGATTAAATATTGGGAAAGGTGTGACATTTTTTGTTAATAAGGATATTTTTTTTATGTTATCCAACAAAGGGCTCTCTTCTGTATTTGAGGACAGTCTTTCGCCCTTTGTTGGGGGTTTATTTTGTTCATACCAGCTATCCCTGGACATAGTTGGTCATGATTAATTTTGCTTCATAATAGCTGCTCATTTCAAAACTGTCTACTACTTCTGTTTATAAAATACTGTGGTATGCTTCTATGTAACTATTTTCTTGAGGTGTAGCAATATGGGTGAGCTCTTGCTGTGCTTCTTCGCTGGACAAATATTGTTTTACGCTGTTGGCTAAAAATTGTGAGCCATTGTCAAACCCCACGTCAGGATTTCACTAACCACCTATTTCAATTCAAATTACCTCAAATAAAAAACATGTTGAAATAGGTTTGATTACTCCCATTGAATTCTAAATCTATTCCCCCAATCCCCATTCTGCTACACAAGTTGCTACACAAATAACAATCCATAATAATATTACTTAATCCCTTAAAAATAAAAAACCCTTGACAGTCAAGGGTTTGTGGTCTCGCCAAGACTGCCAGCCTTCGCTTCGCTCGGCTGTCTTCTACCGTATTGAACTTACTCAAAGCCCCTCGGCAACCGAAGGTTGCCTGGTCTTTTCATTTTCGTCAACTTACGAACGCAAGCGCTCGACGTTGCCTCAAATAAAAAGACCGCAGCTTGCGCTGCGGGTCTTTGTGGTCTCGCCAAGAATCGAACTTGGATCTAAAGTTTAGGAAACTTCTATTCTATCCATTGAACTACGAGACCCAACCGGTATTTATCCGATTCGCGCAAAAATAGTAGATTTGAATACTTTATCATAAAGAAAATAGTATGAAACCCCTTTTTTTATCAATTATTTACTTTTTATCATTTTCAATAGCTGTTATGGCTCAACCTAAAGTAAAACCGATTATTAATCATGTAGCTATCACAGTAAGTGATTTACAAGCAACGGTGCTATTCTACAATAATATTATTGGATTGGATACTATCGCTAATCCCTTTAATGATGGCAAACATGTTTGGATGGGGGTTGGCCCAAAAGCCGCCTTACATATCATTGATAAATCGCTATTGCCTGCTGGAGCTCCAACAAAAATGACCTATTCAAAAGGCAATCATCTTTGTTTTAGTGTAGAATCTGTAGATGCTATTATGACCTTGTTGAAAAAGAACAACATTTCTTTTGAAGATTATCCTGGTAAAAAAGGAGGGTTTAATTTACGTCCAGATGGAGTAAAGCAAATTTGGTTTCAAGATCCCGAAGGTAATTGGATTGAAATTAATGATGCTAAACAGTAGAATGGTTACATCGTTAATTTAATGGCCGTATTTAAACGTTGAGCAACATTATCCCAATTAATGATGTTCAATAGAGCATCAACAAAATCGGTTCGCTTATTTTTATATTTTAAATAATAAGCATGCTCCCAAACATCAATAACTAATATTGGAATTGCTCCCCATTGAGTTAGCTTTTCATGATTTTCACATTGTAGTACAACTAAGCTATCTGAATATGGTTGATATGCTAAAATTCCCCATCCATTACCATCCACATTTTTAGATGTTGCTGCAAGTAGTGATAACAGTTTATCTATACTTCCAAAGTTCTTTTCAATTCTTTTTTGTAGATCGCTTAATGGAGCTGTTTTTTTATTAGTAAGATTTGTCCAAAAAATAGAATGTAGAACATGTGATGAAAAATGGTAGGATAATTTTTTAGTCCAATAATCAACGGTTTCTAAATTATTTTCATCCAATGCTTTTTGAATCATCATTAAATCTTTATTAGCACCTTTTACAGCTCCTCCATGATGAAATGTATAATGTAAATGCATTGTTTCAGCATCCATATAAGGCTCCAAAAAACTTTCTTGATAAGGCAGCGGTTGTAAAACATACTTGCCAGTACTATCTACTAATTTATCTATGTCATTTTCAACCAAGTTATTCGCAAAAGCTTGTGAATTTCCGAATACAGTTGCTGCACCTAATAAAGATCCCGATTTAATAAAACTTGCACGGTTCATGGCAGAAATTTATTGTTAAGTTAAACTATATAATTATGGATCTTTAATGAATACTATTATTAATTAATTATTAGCTTGCACAATCAGTTTCATAAAATCACTCAATTTAGTATCATCTAACCAGCGAGTAACAATAACCATATCATGTTCTTTATCGATGATAATATAATTACCTCCATAACCTGCAGCATAATAAATAGATGGTGATACTCCTTTGATTTGCGCTTGATTGGTATTCAACCACCACATATAACCATAGCTTTTATTTGCAATTGAAGGTTGTTGAACTGCATTCACCCATTTTTCTGAAATCAATTGCTGGTTCTTCCATTTGCCATTTCTTAAAAATAATAATCCCAATCTTGCATGGTCTGTTGTATTAATAAAAATACCCCCACCATGATGCCCGCCACCACTTACAGATTGAGCCATCAGCCCATCTATATTTATAAATGAATTGTCATAACCATACCACCTCCATGTTGTAGATGCACCAATAGGTTCCATGATTTTTTCCTTCAGCACAACAGGCAATGGCTTTCTCCAAACTTGTAGTAAAGAATAAGCCAATAGATTTACCCTTACATCATTGTACTTAAATAGGGTACCTGGTTCATTCAGTTTTCTGTTTTTCCAATCATCAATACCACCTTCTCTTGGTGGACGATCTGCCCAATCATATAATCCAAATAAATTACCTGACCAATCAGAAGATTGCGTTAATAAATGATCCCATGTAATTTTTGCATTATGCACCCCATCAAATGAATTGTCCCAAATATAACCACCAACTTTATCGTTTACATTTTTGATCAAACCATTGTCTATGGCTAATCCTGCAACAGTAGATAAATAACTTT
Source organism: Sphingobacteriia bacterium (assembly GCA_031422175.1). Lineage (GTDB taxonomy): Bacteria > Bacteroidota > Bacteroidia > Chitinophagales > Chitinophagaceae > Sediminibacterium. Next base: position 3,355 of record JANOQC010000011.1, read on the forward strand.
TTGTGGTACTAAAAGTCATATCTACTCTCTCCAAATCACCCCATTGTGCAATGATGTAGCCATTTTTAAGTATTATACCAGCTGGACTACCACGATGTTTTGTTGGCCCAATAATTTTATAGTCTGGTTCTCTTACATATGATTTCAATAAAGCAATTCGCAAGTCTCGATCTACTTTATTGTCGTTGTTTATGGCAAAAGAAACTGCACTATCGATTAATGCTTTGTTAACTTTTAGTTCGGATGGATTTTTTTTCTGCCAAATAGCATCTGGATAATAAAGTTGTTGTGCTTCAATTGAAAAAAGCAGCAACCAGATAAAAGCATTCGCCAGAAGAAATTTTATTTTCATACAATTTATTTGTTCAGTACTAATTTATTTTTTCCGATTATTTTTATACAACAATTCATATTGAGCTATCCATTGCTCAACCGTTATTTTACCCACCAGTTCGCCAATTAATTCAAAAGGAATATCTTCTATTTTTTTATATCGAGTACAACTCTTACCCATATCTAATTTTTTGGGTGATGCTTTTGTATGTGCATTTGTAAACCATTTATAAAGTTTTGGATCGCCATAAATACCCATATGATAAAAGTTGATACTATTTTTTTGCGAAGCCAAAGCCATGAAGGGCAAGGGTAATTTAGGATCGCAATGGTAACCTGCAGGATAAATTTTATGCGGAACTACATAACCTATCATGCCATAGCTCATTTCTTCATGAAACCCTTTTGGCAAATTTTTATTGATGGCTTTTTGAAATTGTATGATGGCTTTTTGCCGATCTTCAGGAAGCTCTTCGATATATGCTTTTACCGTGGTTGCTTTTGATTGCATAAAATATTAATTAATGTCTTTGCCTTCTTTTAATTTAATGATATTGGTATTAATTGAAGTTTTCGATTGTTCGTTAGGAGCTTGTGCAACTGCTTTTTCTGCATATTGTAAAGCTTTCTTGAAATCTCCTTTTGCAGAATAGTAATACATGAATCCTGAATTTACAGTATAAATATCTCCATTCTTTTGTTGGTTATTTGCAAATACTTCCATTGCCCTATCTAATCTTTTTGCAGTTATTAATGATCTGCCATATCCTAAATATTGATTTGGGTTAGCCATTAATAATGCTTCATTCATTGCAGAATCTGATTGTGTTTGCTTATTATTTTTCATATAGCCAGTTCCAAGTGTATTTAAGATTGCGTATGTTTTAGTGGCTGCTGCTCTTTTTGCCCAACTCAATCCTTCTTCTAGATTAATATTATTATTAAAACAATAATTGGCTGCCGCTTGTAAATTCAAAGCATTGAATCCTTTGGGTCCAGTAGTTTCTTCTCTAAGTTTTGCAACTACTATATTGTCTACATCTACTTCAATTTTAAATGGGATAGACAACATTTCCCATTGCAATGCTACTATACAATATTTTGGTTTATGTTCTATAAACTCATATTTTAAAAATTCAACACTCTTGTCTAATTTTATTGGGATTACTTCTATACGCAACACATCATTGCTTTCTTCATAATAATAACTACCCCATCCTCCAATTTGTTTTGAAAAAATCAATGTCGCTTTATCTGGATACATGGCAATATGCAAACTATAAGTACCGGCTTTAATATCTTTTCCTTCTACTTTTACATCGTGTTCAAAACTAATAAGTGTGTTTTCATTTGCACCTGCGCGCCAAGGAGCTGTATTCTTATTGGTTACAAAACTTCCGGTGCTAAATCCATAAGTCACTGCATTTCCATCTCCATAAATTTTGCCTTCTCTTTTATTTACATCTGGGCGACTGTACTTAAGCGTTATTGAAGTAATGCCTACTTCTTCAGTTACTGTTGCTCTCGGATTATTGCCACTTGGGGGAAGATCCATTTGCGCATGAACTGAAATAATAATTGCAAAAGACAAAAACAAACTGATTAACTTTTTCATATTTATTATTTTGATTTATTTTATTCCTGGTTGTTTCAACACAAATCCGGTTTTCTTTTTCTCAATATCCACTATTTCTTTTACGTCAGCTAATAATTTTTTAGCATCGTACACAATTCCATCTTTAATGGTATAGCTCACACCGCCTCTGCGAATCACTTCGTTATTGGCATTTAATTCAATAGCGCCTGTACCATACAATACTTGTAAATTTTGTAAAGGGTTGCCGTCTACAATACATAGATCTGCCAGCTTTCCTACTTCAACCGATCCTAAATCTTTTTCCACCCCCAATGCTTGTGCGGCATATAAAGTAGCAGAACGAATTACTTCTAAAGGATGAAAACCCGCTTCACGCAACAGTTCTAGCTCGCGAATAAATCCAAATCCATAGAGTTGATAAATAAATCCATTATCAGATCCTGCAGTAACCCTTCCACCACGATTTTTATACTCGTTGATAAAAGTCATCCACAATTGATAATTTTTTCTCCACTCAACTTCTTGCTCTGTTCCCCAACTATGCCAGTATGATCCATGAGATACACGGCTAGGTTCATAAAATTTCCAAAGAGAGGGTAGGGTATACTCTTCGTGCCATTCGGCTCTTCTTGCACGCATTAAATCTCTGTTAGCTTCATAAATATTAAACGTGGGGTCAAGGGTAAAATCCAATTTAATTAATTCATCCATCACTTTATTCCAATGAGGGCTAAATGGAGCAGCTGCTTGTGCCCATAATTTCCCTGCTTCTTCAAAACGATTTTGCTCATTGTTGTAATTGTAATTGGGCGGGAAGTTTTGAATGGTCTTATTTTCAAATAATGCTTCTGGCAAACCATACCAATGCTCCATGCTAGTCATACCCGAACGAGCAGAATTCAATACATTCCAACGGGCAACATCGGTCTGTGAATGATGCGCTGTACTTCTTAATCCAATTTTTTTATTCTCTCTAATAGCAGCATCCATTACTTGAGGTGATGCGCCAAAAAATTTAATTCCATCGGCACCCTTTACCGCATTTTCATTCACCCAAGCCTTTGCTTGTTCGGCAGTTACAATGGGGGTTTTACTTCCTTGACCAAATGCAGTGTAAGCATAAATTCGAGGTGCAGTAATGGTATTGGCTGCTGACTTTTTTTTGTGGTCCAGTACCCATTCCAAACCATTTCCAGTTGAAGGATCTCTTATAGTTGTAATGCCATGAGACATCCAAAGTTTAAATACATATTCGGCAGGAGTACCTTGGTCTTTTCCACCTATATGCCCATGCATATCTATTAAGCCAGGTAAAACATACATGCCGTTACAGTTTACTTCTTTACCACCCTCTTTTAATTTTGGTCTTCGGGATTCGTTAATAGGCATACCAGGATTACCTACGGTGGTAATTTGTACGATTCTGTTTTTCTCAATTACTATATCTACAGGGCCAAAAGCAGGTGCTCCAGTTCCATTAATTACAGTAACTCCTCTTACAATTAATTGGGAATATGGCCCGATTCCTTCATTCTTTAGAGGTGATGGAGTTATTTGAGCACTCAAACTTGCAATAGTAAGTGCCATAAAAGAAAGCAACAGGTATTTTTTCATTTAAAAGCTTTGAATAAATATACGTTTTTTGGTCAGACCATTTCGGTCAGACCAAACCGGTCTGACCGGGTCATGCAAAACATACCCCGTCTGACCATGAATGCGTATATTTGCCATCCAATTTTATATCATGAAGTTTTACAATATTATCATTAAATACCGCTTTTGGCTCAGTTTATTAGCAATTGTAGCAGCCATTGGAGTGAATATCGGTAGCGGATTTTGGCCTTCTTTTATCCTCTACTTTATTGGAGTTATTGGTCTGACCAGTCATTTCTTTATCGGTCCACTTCGATTAATTCAAGAGCCAATGGAAGCTGGCAATATGGAAGAAGTGGAACGTATTTTAAATACTGTTTGGTATCCTGGCTTATTGTACAAGCCAGTTCGATCTACCTATTATACCATTAAGGGTAATATGGCTATGATGAAGCAAGATTTTGATAGTGCCGAAAAGCATTTGAAAATGAGTTCTGCATTGGGTTCACCTATGCCAGAAGCCGAGGGTGCCAATAAATTGCAATTGGGTATGATGTCTATGCAAAAAGGTGATTTGAAGCAAGGGGAAAGTTATATACGTGCAGCTATTCGTGCAGGCATTTCCGATAAAGAAAGTGAAGCAGTTGCTTTCATTAGCATGTGTCAAATTTTTATGAACAAACGAGAATTCAGGGCAGCAAAAGATTATTTTAGAAAAGCCAAAGCCTGTAAGCCAAAGAGCAAGCAGGTGTTGGATCAAATTAAAGAGGTAGAGAAATATATTTCTCGTATGCCGGGATAATGTTAGCGCTAAAACATATTATACAAATCGATGCCGATCTGGAAATAGCTCGGCATTTGTTTAAATCATATGCCGATGAATTGGCAGTAGATTTGTGTTTTCAAAGTTTTGATGAAGAACTAAAAAACCCATTAAAAAAATATGGCCCTCCAAGTGGAAGTTTAATTTTGGCTTTCTGGAATGGAGAACCTGTTGGAACTGTTGCCCTGCAAGGCTTAAGCGAAAAGGGTGTTTGTGAAATGAAAAGATTGTATGTAGAAGCTCCATTTCGAAAATTCGGTATTGGAGAGGAATTGGTTAAAGCCATTTTAGCAGATGCGTCTAAACTTGGGTATAACAAAATGAAGCTCGATACTTTAGAAAGATTAAAACCAGCTATTGGATTGTATTTAAAGAATGGTTTTTTAATTACAACAGCCTATTATCATAATCCACTGCCAGAAGTAGTGTATATGGAGAAGCTACTCAATTATTAAACTACTCCACCGATTATTTAATAGCCATCTTATTAATTTATTTATTTTTATTGATGTTGGATAATGGTGGTGTTTTAAATAGTATGCAATGAAATTTGTAAGTATAATGTTCATACTGATAAATTGTGTAATCAACTTATCAGCTCAAAATAAATTGATCAATATTAATGGAACAATTGTTGATAAAAAAAGTATTCAGCCTATTGAATATGCAAGTATCATTTTATCAAACAAAAACAATGTTGCAGCATCCAAAACAGTTATAAGTAATAAGAGGGGAAAGTTTACAATCGATAGTATTGCTCCTGGTAATTATAAAATAAGTATAAATTATATGGGCCTCACTGTTCCCGAACTATCCATCACAGTGGCAGCGAATAGCGGAAATATCAACTTAGGTAATTTAGAAATGGAATTGGGCACCAATACATTATCTGAAGTAAGTGTTACTGCAAAGAAGAACATGATTAATTCTACAATTGGGAAAAAAGTATACAATACCTCACAAGATATTATGGCACAATCTGGTTCGGCAAGTGATATTCTGCGCAATGTTCCTTCGGTAGAAGTAGATATTGAAGGCAATGTAAGTTTGAGGGGTTCTGGTGAGTTAATGATTTTAATCAATGGCCGTCCATCTCCTTTAATGGGAAAAAGCCGCGCAGAAGTACTGCAACAAATTCCTGCCAATACTATTGAACGAATTGAAGTGATTACCAATCCATCTGCTAAGTATCGGCCAGATGGAACAGCTGGTATGATTAATATTGTAATGAAGAAAAATCTCAAGGCAGGTTACAATGGAAATGTAACGGGCAACATGGGTAATAAGGAAAGAGCCAATGCAAGTGCAACTATCAATTATAAAGCGGGTAAACTAAATAGTTTTGCTACTTATAGTATCAGACAAGATGAAAGAAATAGATTTGGTAATACTGACAGACGATTCACTGATTCAATCACAGGCGCAACAACAGGGTATTATACCGAAAATTATCGATCTAAAGCAAGGCCATTATCTCATTTACTTCGCGGAGGGGTAGACTATACAATCAATAAATTAAATAGCGTGGGATTATCAGGAAGTTTTTTAACTAATAGATTAGAACGTTACGATTTGTACGAAAGAACTTTCTTTGACAAGAATATGCAAATAACACAACGCCTAGACAGAACTCGTTTTGCTCCTGCACAAGAATTTGAAAACGATTTTACCGCATATTGGCAACATAATTACGATAAAGAAGGAAAGGAATTAAGGGTTGAGTTTACGGCTTCATCGCAAAGTGAAGACGAAAAAAACTATTATAATAACCAATATTATTTCCCCGTTAAATTATCTATTCCTGATAATAACTGGGTAAATCAAATTGAATACAATCAACAGGCTACGCTAGATTTTGTAAACCCAATTGGAGAAGATGCTAAACTGGAGTTAGGTTATGCAGGTTCATTTATTCAACAAGACATTGATTTTTATACGGAGAATTATAATCCTATTACTGGTAACATGGTTAAGAATCCATTGACATCCAATCGTTTTAAGTTGAATCAAAAAGTACATGCATTTTATGGAACTTATTCTAATTCTATTGGAAAGATTGAATATTCATTTGGTTTGAGAGGAGAGCAATCTTATATAGAGAGTAATTTAGTTACAAGGGATTCGATTATAAATAATCAATATTTTAATATATTTCCAACGGTTCAATTTTCTTATAAACTTAAAAAAGGCGAACTGCAATTAAATTATAGTAAGCGAGTGAATAGACCTGATGGTGATGAGTTAAATCCATTTCCAGAATATTTAGATCCGATTAATTTAAGGGCAGGGAATCCTTATTTATTGCCTGAATTTATTCATTCAGTTGAATTTGGATACCAGTGGAAGAATAATCTATTTACTGTTGTTCCTAGCATCTATTATCGGTATAAATACAATGGGTTTACCAGTATCACCCAAAAAATAAATGATTCAGCTTTTTTAACTACTCAACAAAATTTATCCAATGATCAAAGTACTGGATTTGAACTTGTGATTTCAGCAAGGCCTACAAAAACCATTACCGCTAATTTGAGTACCAATGTATTTTACAATACCATCAATTTTGGTACAATAGCAGTACCTAATAAAAAATCAATACTCTCCATGAGTACCAATTTTAATGCAAGTGCGGCTATTACAAAAACTACTATGTTTCAATTCACTTGTATTTACCGATCTGCAAGACAATCTGTACAAGGTTTTTTTGCCCCCACATTTGTAATGAATATGGGATTGCGTCAAGATATGATGAAGAACAAATTATCTGTAGTGGCTACATTGAGTGATGTGTTTAGTACACTCAAGCAACGATCGGAGCTTAATACCAAATTTCTTTCACAAAATCAATTGACTAGCCGCGATGCCCAGGTTTTTTATGTTGGATTTAATTACCGTTTTGGAAAAACCACTAAGAAAACAGAGGATAAAATGCAATTTGATAATTCGTTGTAAATTGAATAATATTAATTATTTCATTTAGAGGGTATTCTCTCAATTTATTTATTAATAACTCTTCGTTAAAGGCATACATGTTGCAAGTTTAAAAAAAGGGAGAAAAGTATTTGCCTAACTCCCTTTTTTATGATTACTGAATTTTTGTAGCAAACTCTACTTCAATGTCAGTTGCTGATTTTGTACTAGTCACCAAGTCTGCTGCGGCTTTACCCGGAGGTGTAGATGGATAATGACGCAATGTAACAATAATTTTACCTGTTGCTATTGCACCAGTTGCCCAAGTACTTGTAATTCCTAGTGGAATACCTGCACCATCATTGTTTAAACCTGAAACCGTAATATTATTGCCCACAGCTGGCTGATAATAAAAACGATGTGCATCAGCTTCAGCAGCAACTTCAGTTGTAACATCTGAAACCGGTGTTTTGGTTTTATCTAGTAATCTCACTGTAACTCCATAAGATTTTGAAGGGGCTAGTACAATTTCTTGTTTAGTGGCTGCAGTGCCTCCTGGGCCGTCTGGATCATCAAAAGTGTAAGTTAAAGTAGTTCCCCCACCTACAGGTACAAATGTAAGCTGCATGGTAGTTATTACTTCTTCAGCATTTGGTTCTTCAACGCTCTTTTTACAAGATGTCATTAACGTACTGGAAATTAGAATTCCCAATGTGAATTTCATAAACTGTTTTTTCATTGCTTTTTTTTTAAATTAATAGTTGGTTAAAACATTTTGATATTTATTATAATTGAATTTTTAATCTTAAACTTATATTTCTTCCCATGTCGTCGGTGAAATATCGCATACTATTCATATAATCTCTGTAAACGGTTTTCAATAGATTTCTAACACCTACACCAATAGTTACTGGAATTTTATTAATTTTTATTTTTGCCGAGGCATTCATGCTAATTAGCGTATAAGCAGCAGGCGGAGCTTTGTAATCTTGTTTTCCATTTACTTCACTTGGAGTATTTTTTTGCTCCATTACATTCATCATTTCTACACTTATATAAGTATTGGTAATTTTTGCACCATCTTTTAAATTATACACTATTTCATTGCTCAACCTATTGGCAGGCATTAGAATCAACCAGTCATCTATTTTTTTATTCCTTGCATTTAAAAAAGAAAATTTAGCAATCCAGTCAATAGAAGATATTGGTTTAAAAGAAGTTGAAATATCAAATCCATTTAGTACTGCATCTGTTTGCTGATATTGTATTAAGGGAAAAGCACCAGCAATGGTTAATACTGGATTTCCAGGCATAGGTTGCTGGTAAATAAAATCTTGAATATTATTTGAATAAACTAAAAAATCTAGCATAAACTTTTTAGAAGGATGTTGATAGTTAATGCCAAACGAAATATTGAGAGAACGCTCTGGTTTTAAATTGATGTCACCTTTTTCATATGTGGCAGTGCCATGATGAATACCATCACTCAATAATTCATTCACATATGGCGCACGGCTTGCAAGACCAACAGAAGCATTCAATCTCCATTGATCAGTAGGTTTATAACTTGTATTGAATGAAAATGCAAGAGTAGAAAAATTAAAATTATAATTAATGGTATCACTATTAAATTTTAATCTTGTTGTATTAATGCTTTTATTATCATATCGAATACCAGCTTGCATATCCCATTTATGTTTGCTCCACTTTTCAATATAATATCCACCGTATGTAAAAGCAAAATAATTGGGAATAAAGTAACGACCGCTGTAGCTATTGTCTTGTTGCATTAAGGATATACCAGCAATTCCATTTAAATTATTTTTCTTTGGCTGTTCCCAATTAATATCTTCGGTTATAGTGAAGATAGATAAATCTAATTGTGGGTTATTGTTGTTGCTACTTCTTACAATATCAAACTCTTTTCGATGATTGAATTGACCTGCTACTAAAACAGTAAACTTATTTTCTCCTTTTTGAAAAATAGTTTTTGATTTTAATAAATCATGTGAAACGTCTTGATATGGTCGTTGAATATTGTATGTATTTTGACCGAGAAAAATATCATCTGGTTTTGGCGCAGCAATTGCATTCTGTAGGTCGGTTAAATTTCCAATATGCGATCCAGTGAATATGCCCACTTTGGTTGAGAAATGACTGTAAAATAGTTCGGTATTAAATTTATCTTTTTTAAAGCCTGCAGTTATTGAAAAATTATTTTCTTCGTAGCCAGTATTATTTAGCCTGTAGTTAGGCGTATTTATATTGGCTCCTTTTTTATAAGTACCCTGAACTCTATAACGGAAAGCTGGAAGTTTTTTTAATTGTTGTTCAAAAAGACCAGAAAAAACATATTGCCTGTTATTGGTAAAGTAAGCTGTATTTATTTCAGCAGTATAACCAGGTTCACTTCTTAATTGTTTTGGTTCTACTAAAATAACCCCGCCAATGGCATCTGAACCGTAACGCAATTCATCCACACCCTTTATCACAATTAGTTTATCAGCAATAAAAGGGTCTATTTCTGGAGCATGTTCATTTCCCCATTGCTGCCCTTCTTGTCTTACCCCATTATTAATGGTGAGTATACGGTTACTATGCAATCCGTGAATTACAGGTTTTGAAATAGAAGCGCCGGTTTGCAGCATGGTAACACCATTTAATTTACTCAAAGCCTCTGCTAATGAAAGCCCTTTAGTTTCTTCTAAAATTCTACCGCTTAATTCTTTTTTAAATCCTGTATTAGCCATTCCTTTCTGTGCATTTACAAGAACATCACCTAACACATTAAGTGTATGAGGAAGTAATACATCAATATGATAATCCTTGGTGATCGATATTTTTTTCAACACCGAATCGCAGCTCATATGGCTGATGAGTAAAGTATAATTGCCTTCACATAAACCTTTAAATATAAAATCTCCATTTTTATCTGTAATAATTTGCTTTCCAGTTTCTTTAATAATTACCCTAGCAGATTGCAATTTCTCATTGGTATCTGCATCTTCTATATGACCCGAAAGTGAATAAGTGCATTGTTGTGAAAACAAGGCATTAGTTATTAAAATAGATAATAGTATTGTTAATAGAGATTTCAAATAAATATGTTGAATGCGAAAGGTCATTAAAGCCAAAAGGTCGAATGATTCAAGTGCTGATAGAAAATATCAGTATTCATAAACGCTAAATCAGCTAATAGTAGGCGGCCCCTTATTGGGTAAGTAATTATTAGGAGCGGAAGGAATCGGAATAGTAAAATAAGATGCTCGTGATAGTTGAAAAGTAGGTGTAATAGTATTTATTACAATTGAATCTTCGCTATACTCAGTGTAACGTTGTGAACAGACTTGACAATTATCTTCAGTTGAATTGTTGGAGAATTCAGTAAAAGTTGGAGTTTTATTACTTGAATTTTGGTTAATTTTTTTTACACTTACTTTATAGTTATGATGGTGCCAAAACTGAATCGGCATAGCAATAAATGCATGCAGAAGTAGTAGCATAAAAGCTATAAAAGGGATATATCGTTTTAGTGCAACCAATTTTTTCTTATTGAAACGTAGTTGCAAATATAAGACTTCTCGGTGAGTTACAATAAGTTAGATCAATCGAATTATTAAATATTTGCCTAAACAGCTAATATAATTTGATAAAAGATATATATTTATTGTTTATCAATAAATATATAGTATGTTTGCATTCTAAACAAACAACATAAACATGAAAATTGAAATTAGTACACAACAGATCTTAAAAGGATTGTATATCCTTTCATGGATCATCTTCATCGGACTTTGTATTGAAGCGGGAGGTTTTTTATTTAATAGCTTTTATACACTTGTGTTGAATCCAGTAGGTGCCAAATATTTTTGGAACCATTTGGATATGTCAAGCCTTTATGCATTTGATCGAGGGCATTTTTTTGCAGAAACTACATTTATAAATATAGTAGTAGTTTTAAAAGCGATCTTATTTTGGGTGATTGTAAAATTCTTGCATAATAAAAATCTCGATTTATCCAAACCTTTCAATAATAAAATGAAGGAATTTATTCTCCTAATAGGATATATAACTCTTGGCATCAGTTTATTTTCTTACTGGGGATCAAGTTATACCAATTGGCTGATAGGTAAAGCCGTGATACTGCCTCCACTCAAGGAATTAAGATTGGAAAGTGCCGATGTATGGTTATTCATGAGTATCTCTCTTTTTGTAATTGCCCAAATTTTTAAAAGAGGAATTGAAATTCAATCTGAAAACGATTTAACTGTATAATATATGCCCATAATAATCAACCTAGATGTAATGATGGCAAAACGAAAAATGTCGTTAAATGAGCTATCTGAAAAAGTAGAAATTACTTTATCTAATCTTTCCATTTTAAAAACAGGAAAAGCAAAAGCTGTTAGATTTAGTACGCTCGAAACAATTTGTAAAGTATTGGATTGTCAGCCAGGTGATATAATTGAATATGTAAAGGAAAATACTGACTAACTAATTTATTTATCTTTAAAATATACCAAAATCTTAGCAGCAAAAGCTTTGGTTGCGGTATATTTTTTTTACAATACACTGCTATTATATCTTCCATTTGTTTTCAACATTAAGTGCATAAAAACTTACCTGATAATAATATAAAGGGTATTATTTTACACAAGTTTTGGTTGACAAAGCGCCCTAGGCGCATGTTATTAAAAGGGAATCCTGTTAAAATCAGGAACTATCCCCGTAGCTGTAAGCTCCAAAAATGTTGTTTTTCCAATGCCACTGTTTTATAAAATGGGAAGGCTATAAACAACGGAGTAAGTCAGAAGACCTGCCCAAACTTACTATTTAGTAACAAAGCTTTCGGGAGAAAGGCATGGTACTGATTGTTTTTGCTTCTTAATGTGGCGCTCACTTTCAGCACTTCACTTTCCGACTGGCAGTAAAAAATTGGAGTATTTTATTTTATGCAACAAGAGGAAATTTTATTAAAAGAAAACAAAGACCGTTTTGTAATCTTGCCAATTAATTACCCAAAAATTTGGGAACAGTATAAGCGTCATGAAGCCAGCTTTTGGACGGCCGAAGAAATTGACTTAAGCAGCGATCAAAAAGACTGGGAAAATCTAAATGATGGTGAGCGACATTTCATCTCTCATGTATTGGCTTTTTTTGCGGCAAGTGATGGTATAGTAAATGAAAATTTGGCAGTAAACTTTATGAGTGAAGTACAGTTGCCTGAAGCAAGGTGTTTTTATGGATTTCAGATTATGATGGAAAATATTCATAGCGAAACTTATGCTTTATTAATTGATACATATATTAAAGATCCTCAAGAGAAACATAAATTGTTTCATGCCATCGATACTGTACCAGCAGTAAAGAAAAAAGCAGAGTGGGCCATTAGATGGATAAATAACGGAAGTTTTGCGGAGCGATTGGTTGCTTTTGCAGCTGTTGAAGGAATATTTTTTAGTGGAAGTTTTTGTTCGGTTTTTTGGATGAAGAAAAGAGGCTTAATGCCAGGGTTAACATTTAGCAATGAATTAATAAGCCGCGATGAAGGCTTGCATTGCGAATTTGCTTGTTTAATGTATAGCATGTTAGCAAATAAACTACCCGAAGAGCAAGTGAGAGGTATAATTACTGATGCAGTAGCTATTGAGAAAGAGTTTATAACAGAAGCTTTGCCTGTTGGTTTAATTGGAATGAATGCTAAATTAATGCAACAGTATATTGAATTTGTTGCAGACCGCTGGTTAAATGAATTAGGATGTAGTAAAGTTTATAACGTAACTAACCCTTTCGACTTTATGGAAATGATTTCATTACAAGGCAAAAC
>JANOQC010000012.1:0-3733 GCA_031422175.1 Sphingobacteriia bacterium
CCAGGATGTACCGAAGAGGAATGTGTACCCGAATTAGAAAAAAGTAGCGGTCTTGTTTTTAATCAAGATTTTTTTGTGGGCTATTCACCAGAGCGAATTAATCCTGGAGATAAAACACGCCCCATTACGAGCATACTCAAAATTACATCTGGCTCCAACGCAATAGCGGCGCAGCAGATCGATACACTCTATGCATCCATCATTACAGCGGGCACTTATTTGGCTCCATCCATCAAAGTGGCGGAAGCAGCAAAAGCAATAGAGAATGCGCAACGTGATGTAAATATTTCATTCATGAATGAGCTGGCAGTTATTTTTGATCGATTGAATATTGATACTCAAGAAGTATTAAAAGCAGCGGCCACTAAGTGGAATTTTCTACCCTTCAAACCCGGATTAGTAGGCGGACATTGCATAGGGGTAGACCCGCATTATTTAGCCTACAAATCAATTCAAGTGGGTTATGCACCGCAAGTAATTTTAAGTGGAAGAAAAGTAAACGAGCGGATGGGTTTATTTGTGGCAGAGAAATTAATTGCATTGCTCGCCAAAAAATACGCAGGCAATATCCAACATAAAAAAGTGTTGATCCTCGGTTTTGCTTTTAAAGAAAACTGCTCCGATACACGAAATACAAAAGTGATTGATATTTATCGAACTTTACAAGAATCAGGGTTAGAAGTTGAAGTATTTGATCCGTTGGTAGATAAATTAAAAGTGCAGACCGAATACCAACTACAATTAATTGATCAGCCGGCTGCTCAATACGACGCCATCATTCTAGCAGTGGCGCATGATTCATTTCAAAAAATCAAATTTGCCGACTATAAAAGCGCCGGCGCCTTTATTTACGATGCAAAGGGAGTATTGGAGGAAGGGTTGTATGATGGGAGGTTGTGAGTATTATTTTTTTATCTCGCAATCAATTTTAAATAACCTTCTTTGTGCGATAAAAATGAATTGCAATTTGTAAGATACGCTTCCATATCCAAAAGAATTTCATCATAAATATTACTACTGAATTCCCATGCTCTTGAAAGCATTTTGATGTAAGCTGCTGTGTCTCTTTGTTTGGTTAATTTTTTTAAAGTTCCCATGTAATCTTCTCTGTAAACTGTTGGAATAATTATTTTTGAAAGTCCATTAGATGATAGTTCTGCATTCATCATCACACGAGCAATTCTTCCGTTCCCATCAAGGAATGGATGAACTTCACTTATCATGAACATCATATAAGCTGCTCGTGCAAATGGATGTTGCAATAAACTGTACCATTCAAAACCTTTTTTCAAAGTTCCTATTACTAATTGCCAGTCCACAAATTCGGTAGAGCCAGCTCTGTTATTTCTATCTTTAAATTCACCTGGCATTTTAGGAATTCTTGCACTTAATAAAATTGAATGTCTAAATTTTATCAATTCTATGAGTTCATTCGCACTCTTAGGAGTAATACTCATTTCATTTTTATCAGCAACCAATTGATAAGTGCCTAACACATCGTGAGAATCTTCATCTCTTGCTGGTAAGGGAGTTGCAGAAGTGATAATTTGTTTAGCTTCCTCGATTGTAAATTCTGTTCCTTCGATATAATTAGAAAAATAGCTTTCAAAAAATGCGAAATTTTGGTAGGCCTGAATAGTATTATTTTTTTCGGGATAGATAGGGAAATCCTTATTAATTAAATCTTCGTATAATAATTCAAACAAGGTTGCACGATCTGGATCAATCGGTTCGCCCAGCACCCTAGCTTTAGCTACATCGCTCTTTAGATTTTTTGATAAACCAGTTCCCAACATATCAGTGATCAATTTATTCAGAACCTCCCATTCTTTTTGCATACCAAGCATTAGTGCAATTTCTTTCGCTTTGTCTCTAACTTGATTTAATGCAATTTCTCCTTTTACCCGAAGAAAGGATTCGATTTTCTCTTCCAATTCAATCCGACTAAATGTTTTAGACGTCTCACTCAATTTTCGACTGCTTTGTATATTCTCTAGAAATGCCCTAGCAAGCCCTGAAGCTTTTAGATTACCGAAGAATAAAGTATCTTCTACCTCAATTGCGGGGTGCCCTTTTATAAAATGAATAGTTAGGCCAGGCAATACAATTTTATCATTATAACTATAGGTAAGATAAATATGACCCTCAGTAGTTGGTTTTCTTTCCAAAGCACTACGGTGACTTAAAAAAGCCTGAGGGTATAATGCTGAAAGTAGGTGGTACCAATTTCTCCTTATTATTAGTTCGGGGGAATCAACCAAATTAGATGAGTACAATCTGGGCGCAATCTTTCTAATTAAACCTTGTTGTAAAAGTTTATTGATTTCTTTGGCCGATTCTTTTTTTCCTACTAAAACCTCTTGAAGCCTCATTTTAGAAGTAATTTCCTACTAAAATACGATATTTAGATATATTTTCCTATTAAATCACTTAAAACTCAATTTTGGCAATATTTTCCTATTAATAATGCAGGTTATAAGTATTTCAACCTGCTCAGAAAATTATAATCATATTTATTAAAAAAAGAAAATTGATATAAAGTTATAAGTATACTTATTAAAATTACTCGACCAATACTCTTGGTAGATTTCTTCTCCCATCCCAACTTGAAGTCGCATTTTGCGACATCAAGTCTTCTTCCTTCAAATAAAGATTAAAAATTCTAACATAATAAATGTTTACTAATAGAAAACAATTAGTGTATTAGATTTGTATTTAATATTATGGGTAATAAATTCAGACTTGTCGTTAGGATTGTTTTTGAATTTAAAGTGGTTCAAATAAAGTGGTTTGGAACACATGCTGAATACGATAAGATTAATGTGGAAACTATTCAATACAAAAAGAAATAATTATGGAACTTAAATTAATAAAGACGAAGAAACAATATGATGCCTATCTGGATTGGGTTGATGCAATGTTCGATAAGAAAGTAAAACCCAATACTCCTGATGGCAATAAGGTTGAAGTTGCACTTTTATTGATTAAACAGTATGAAGATGTGAACTATCCTATCCCTATGCCAAATCCTATTGATGCTATAAGAATTAAAATGGATGAGAGGGGCTTGAAAAACAAGGACTTGGTTGGAATATTTGGTAGTAAGGGATATGTTTCTGCGCTTTTAAATAAAAGAAAGCCCCTAACGTTGGAACTTGCTAAACTCTTTCATAAAGAGTTGAATATTCCCGCTGAAATTTTGTTATCGTAATTTTTAAAGCCAAATTTCTTATACCTCCCCAACTTGATATCTCATTTTGTGATATCAAGTTTTCAAATTCTCTAATTGAAATCTCAAACATAAAATCTTTGGGGAAACGTTTAATGTTTTGTTTCAACTCCATAGATCTCAGATAGGTCTTGATCTAACATAACTTTCTGTCCACGAATTATGTAAATTTCCCATTTAATATACAATCCTAGCTCAAACCTATATATGTATAGCTTACCTGCATAGGGTATTTATAGGTAATTTTTTAAGGAAAGAGCGGGGATTAGATTTTGAGATGGCATTGGATAAATCAGAAGGTATATCTAAATAGAAAATTATAAGTATATTTACTAAAATTACTAAATTTATATAAAATTATAAGTATAATTATAATGAAAATACCTTCACATTTAAATAAAAGATATAGTTATATAGAGCAAGTAAAGCCCTTTATTGGACAAAATATCATAAAAGTATTCACTGGTCAAAGAAGGGTGGGCAAGAGTTATTTATTGTTTCAAA
>JANOQC010000013.1:0-7833 GCA_031422175.1 Sphingobacteriia bacterium
TGATAGATATTGCAACGCTCACTGCTGAGAAATGCATTGCTTTCATTTGAAAAGATTGTCGAAAAACACCTCATTCACTCAGAGAAATACCTATAATTTCTTTCGATCGGCTACAATGAAATAACTCGCTCCGACAAGTCGTAGCTCAAACAGATTTCATTGTTTACGCCCCTCTCAATAAATTATTGACGGTATTTCTCTAATGTTCATTCGGTATTTTTTCTCCAATCAATCCTCAATAGCTAAATAAATGATTCAAAAAACTTGCAAAAACGAGCCTTCTAGAAATGCAAACTTAAGTTAGTACTGAAAGTAGGTACTGCATTTCTAGGCAGCGAGTGTTGCAAGTTTTTGAATCAGCAAACACCTTGAAAGTAGGTACTGCATTTCTAGGCAGCGAGTGTTGCAAGTTTTTGAATCAGCAAAAGTATTGAAAGTAGGTACTGCATTTCTAGGCAGCGAGTGTTGCAAGTTTTTGAATCAGCAAACGCCTTGAAAGTAGGTACTGCATTTCTAGGCAGCGAGTGTTGCAAGTTTTTGAATCTTTTTAAATCATTCCTTCATCGGCAAAACTGAAATATCCTTCATCGCTTACAATGATATGATCTGTTACTAAAATGTCGATAAATGAAGCGGCCGTTTTTATCTTTTTTGTGAGTATTTCGTCGGCTGTACTTGGTTTTAGGTTTCCGCTGGGATGATTGTGACATAGAATAATTCCTGTGGATTGGTGTTCAATGGCTTTCTTTAGAATGATTCTAGGGTCGGCAACAGTGCCGGTTATACCACCTTCGCTTACTACTTCAAAATGAATAATTTTATTTGCCCTGTTTAAAAACAAAACAGCAAATACTTCTCGTTGGTGATACTGAAAATTTGCTTTGAGAAAATGTGCAACATCTCGGCTACTGGTAATTTGTACTTTAACATGTTTAGAAACGTCTCTTCGTATGCCCAATTCAAGGGAAGCCTTTATAGCAATGGCTTTAGCTTCTCCCAATCCTTTTATCGGAAGAATTGCAATCTCTTTGGCACTCATCGTTCCTAATTTATGTAAATCATTACCTACCATTATGAGTAATTCTTTGGAAATATCCAAAGCAGAATGATTTGGAGTGCCCGAGTTGATCAAAATTGCCAATAATTCAGCATTGCTTAAAGCTTCCGCGCCCTTTAAAATGAGTTTTTTACGGGGTTGATCGTCATTTGCCCAATCTTTAATAGAATGTTTCCTCATATTGTAAACAATTGTAAAATCAATATACAATTTGTTAATCAGTTTAATATCTTCGCGCAACGCAACTCTAAACACTTATGAATCCTTCTGTTAAGATATTCTCCGGCACGGGTTCTCAAAAGCTGGCTGAAAAAATTGCTCAACGTTTTGGTGCTTCTATTGGAAAAATCAATATACAAAAATTCAGTGACGGCGAGTTTCAACCCATTTTCTTGGAAAGCATTCGAGGCGACTATGTTTTTTTAGTGCAAAGCACTTATGCACCTACAGAGAATTTAATGGAACTCTTGTTAATGATTGATGCAGCAAAAAGAGCGAGTGCCTATAAAGTAATTGCTGTAATTCCTTACTATGGCTTTGCCCGACAAGATAGAAAAGACAAGCCCCGTGTGGCTATTGGCGCAAAACTAATTGCTACATTGTTGGAAGCAGCAGGTGCTCATCGGGTTATTACAATGGATTTGCATGCCGCACAAATTCAAGGATTCTTTGATGTGCCTGTAGATCACTTGGATAGTTCTGCAATATTCATTCCTTACATAGAACAATTAAAATTAGCTAATCTCGCATTTGCTGCGCCGGATGTAGGCAGCACCAATAGGGTTAGAGAAATTGCCAGTTATTTCAACGCAGAAATGGTTATTTGCGATAAGCATCGTAAGAGAGCCAATGAAATTGCTAGTATGGTGGTAATTGGAGACGTAACAGGCAAGGATATTGTATTGGTTGATGATATATGCGATACTGGCGGTACTTTGGCAAAAGCTGCTGGATTATTGAAAGATAAAGGAGCCAGAAGTGTAAGGGCTTTAATTACACACCCAGTACTTAGTGGTAATGCCTATGAGAACATTGAAAATAGTGTTTTGGAAGAGCTTATCGTTTGCGATACCATTCCTTTGTTAAAAGAATCAAGTAAAATTAAAGTGATATCAGTAGCCGATTTATTTGCTATTGCTATCAGAAACGCATACGAGAATAAAAGTATAACCAGTTTATTCATTCATTCTCAGTTGAAAAGTAGGGATAAGTAAGCATTTTTATTGATCATATTTCATAAATTTTCTTTACTTTTGCCGTCCAAAAATTTTATAAAATGAATACAATTACAATCGAAGGTGTTCTGAGGACCGAATATGGCAAAAAAGCAGCCCGCCAAATTCGCTCTCAAGAAAATGTGCCAGCTGTAATTTACGGGGGTTCTGAGGAGATCAATTTTTATGCTCCTGCTAAGGCTTTCAAACCCTTAGTTTACACTGGTGAATTTCAATTAGCAGAAGTTACTTTAGGTGCCAAAAAATACAAATGTATTTTGAAGGACCTACAGTTCGACAAAGTGAGTGATCAACTAATCCACGTTGATTTGCTTGAATTAGTAGGAGACAAAAAAGTAGTAGCAACTTTGCCACTTAAATTCACCGGCGTATCTGTTGGAGTTAAAGGTGGAGGAAAGTTGGTTACTAAAATGAAGTCTTTAAAGATCAAGGCATTGCCTAAAGATCTTACTTCAACGATCAATGTAGATATTACGAATCTTGATTTGAATGGCAATATTCGAGTTGAAGATGTAAAAATGACTAATGTGGAGATTTTAAACTCACCACGTATTCCTATTGCATCCGTGGTTATGACACGTCAATTAAAGCAGGATGAAGCAACTGCAACAAAAGACGATAAGAAAAAATAATTAACACGAACCGTATAAAAGAGTCCGTTTGGGTATCATTCCCAAGCGGACTCTTTTTATGGATTAGCAATCAATCTAAAAGCTATTTTTGTAAGCAATATGCATAAATATTTAATTGTTGGACTAGGAAATATGGGCGATCAATATCGGCATACTCGTCACAATATTGGATTTGATGTATTAGACAGTTTTGTTCGTAAACAAAATGGGTTTTTTAAATTAGACCGCCTAGCAGAAGTGGCCGAAGTAAAATGGAAGGGAAAAACTTTCATTTGTATCAAGCCAACTACTTATATGAATTTAAGTGGAAAGGCATTTAAATATTGGCTGGATAAAGAAAAATTGGATATTGCTTCAACCCTCACCATTGTTGATGACTTAGCACTTCCGCTCAATAAATTAAGATTACGTGGCGCTGGATCTGATGCAGGACACAATGGCTTAAAAGACATTCAATTAACCTTAGGTACCGATGAATATGCCAAATTGAGGTTTGGTATTGGGAATGACTTTCCAAAGGGTAGTCAAGCCGATTTTGTCTTAAGTAAATGGCTTCCCTTAGAACAGCCTATGATAGATCAAAAAATTAAGGCAAGTTGCGATATTATAGAACAATTTGCAGCCATTGGCCTCGAAAAAGCCATGAATATGGCAAATACTTTAGCCTTCACATAATAAAAAAGCTTATTTCATAGTTATAAGTAATGGAAATATAATTTAAGTAGTCCGTTCTGTACCCCAAACACCCGAAAAGTGATTGTTTTTTGGACTACCTAGTTACTATTTTAAATTAAAAAGTACTATGAAAATTTTTTGCGTAGGCCGAAATTATGCCGATCATGCAAAAGAACTAGGCAATGCCGTACCGGAGGAGCCGGTGATTTTCATGAAGCCCAAGACTGCGCTGTGGCAGTCTAACACGCCTTTCTATTATCCGGAATTCTCCAATGAATTACACTACGAGATAGAATTGGTGCTACGCATCTCTAAAAACGGAAAGTACATCCCCGAAGATCAAGCCGAAACTTATTACGATGCCATTTCCATAGGCATCGATTTTACTGCCAGAGATATACAAGCTGAATTAAAAAAGAAAGGATTGCCTTGGGAAAAAGCCAAAGCATGGGACAATTCTGCAGTAGTGGCTGATTGGATACCGATAACTCAAAATTTGTTGAGAAACCCAATACATTTCTCCTTATTGAATAATAAGGAAACCGTTCAAGTGGGTGATTCAATTGATATGATATTTTCTTTCAATAAAATAGTGTCTCATATATCTAATTATTTTTCGTTAAATATTGGAGATATGATTTATACAGGAACACCTGCAGGAGTGGGTGAATGTGTGGTAGGAGATATATTAGAAGGATATTTAGAAGAACAAAAAATGTTTGAACTCGAAATTAAATAATGCTAACACCCAACATACTATTACAAGCATATAGACTCATGATGACTGCAAAGTCTATGAGCGAAACCTTCGATGCCAATCGAACGGTATGCAAGTATGTGCATTCTACCTCCAGAGGTCACGAAGCCATTCAACTAGCCACAGGATTACAATTATTGCCTTGCGATTGGGTAAGCCCTTATTATAGAGATGATAGTTTAATGCTGGCAATTGGATTTACTCCTTATGAGTTAATGCTTCAATTATTAGCTAAAAAAGACGATCCGTTTTCTGGTGGCCGTTCTTATTATTGTCATCCTAGTAGTAAAGACGAAAACAGACCTTCTATTATACATCAAAGCAGTGCAACCGGAATGCAAGCCATTCCAACAACAGGTGTTGCGCAAGGCGTACAGTTTTTAGAAAAGTCCAATCCAAATGCATTGCGCAAATCGGCTGATGGAAAATCTCCTGTAGTAATTTGTTCATTGGGAGATGGCGCTATGAGTGAAGGAGAAGTAAGTGAAGCATTGCAATTTGCCGTATTAAAACAATTACCTATTGTATACTTGGTTCAAGATAATCAGTGGAGTATCAGTGCCTCTGCCGATGAAATTAGAACTATGAATGCCTATGAATATGCTTGTGGTTTTAAAGGGTTGAAAAGAATGCAAGTAGATGGAAGTGATTTCATGCGTTGTTACGAAACAATGGAGCAAGCAGTTAACTATGCAAGGAACGAACGCAAACCAGTTATTGTTCATGCAAAAGTGCCATTGCTCGGACATCATACCAGTGGAGTTAGAAAAGAATTTTATAGAAGTAGAGAAGATTTATTGAAGCATGGATTGTACGATCCAATTCCTAAACTAAGAATGTTGTTGAATGGGGTTGGTTTTACAGATCATGAAATTAATCAGGTTGAAAACGATACGCTTGAATTGGTTTTAAACGATTTTAAATTAGCACAAGCTGCCGCTGAACCAGATATTCGTTCAGTGGATGAACATGTATTTGCACCAACATTAGTAAGGGAAGAAAAAGGGTTGAGGTCTCCAAAATCGGGTGAGCGGGTGATGATGGTAGATGCCGCCTTACATGCTATTGATGAATTAATGGATGAACATCCAGAAGCGGTGTTATATGGGCAAGATGTTGGTGGAAGATTGGGTGGAGTATTTCGTGAAGCAGCAACGCTTGCAGAAAAATATGGCCAAAACAGGGTATTTAACACGGCCATACAAGAAGCGTATATTATTGGATCTACAGTAGGGTTATCTGCAATGGGTTTAAAGCCGATTGTTGAAATTCAATTTGGTGATTATATTTATCCTGGATTAAATCAGTTGGTTACAGAAGTAGCAAAATCTTGTTATTTATCCAACGGAAAATTTCCTGTACAAATGTTGTTGCGTGTACCGGTAGGTGCTTACGGTGGAGGCGGACCTTATCATAGCGGAAGTATAGAAAGTACATTGTTATCTATCAAGGGAATAAAAATAGTATACCCTTCAAACGCGGCGGATATGAAGGGTTTGATGAAAGCGGCATTCTTAGATCCTAACCCAGTAATCATGTTAGAACACAAGGGATTATATTGGAGTAAAGTGCCAGGAACGGATGATGCACGAACTATAGAACCAGCTAAAGATTATATACTTCCTTTGGGAAAAGCCAATGTGCTTTTACAGGCTGATATGGAGAAGATTAAGAGAGGGGAAACAGTTTGTATTATTACATACGGAATGGGTGTGTATTGGGCTAAAGCAGCAGCTGAAAGATATCCGGGACAAGTTGAAGTGCTCGATTTACGAACCTTGTTTCCATTAGATGAAGAAACCGTATTTAATTCGGTGAAGCGCCATGGAAAAGTGTTGGTGTTGAGTGAGGAGCAACAGAATAATTCATTTGCAGAAGCATTATCATTAAGAATATCCAACGATTGCTATCATTTCTTAGATGCAAAAGTAGAAGTTATGGGAGCTAAAAACCTCCCTGCAGTGCCTATTAATGTGGCATTGGAATCGGCCATGTTGCCTACTGCCAATAAAGTAGCGGAACGAATCAGCAAATTGTTGGCCTACTAGCCTTTTTCCTTTTACAGAAACCCCCTATATTTGCAGCCCGAATGGATATTCTAACCTTTTGAACGGCGAGGTAGCTCAGTTGGTTAGAGCGCAGGATTCATAACCCTGAGGTGATGGGTTCAATTCCCATTCTCGCTACACGAACCCCTCAACGCAAGTTGAGGGGTTTTTTAATGCGCAGACGCGAAGCAAGCTTGCTTGCTGGAGCGGATAAGCGTTAAAAAACCACAACGGCGAAGCCGTGGGGGTTTGTGTAAAGCCCCACCCCAAGGAAAGTCGGCGAAGCGAAGCGGAGCCGACAATTCTGTCCGCGGTGAATTAAAAATATTTTTGATTCGCGAATCGCGAATATTTTACTATCTTCACAATAAAATGAAATATGAAAGCACATAATGGTATGCGGCCGCACGACATTGTTGTGTTACTAAAGATCATTGCTTTAGGTGAACAGCTATGGAAAAATAAAGATTTAGCTGCCAGTTTATATATCAGCCCATCTGAAATAACTGAATCTATTTCCCGCTCACAATTTGCAGGGCTAATCAGTGTTGATAGGAGAAAGGTATTTAATGTTGCACTCGAGTCTTTTTTAATGAACGGACTAAAATTTGTGTTTCCTGTAAAACCAGGAAGTATGGTAAAAGGAATTCCAACTGCTCATTCAGCCCCATTAATGTCAAAGTATTTTGATTCGGAAGAGTCTTATGTATGGCCAGATATTTCAGGTAAAATCCGTGGCATGGCTATTGAACCACTATATCTTGGGGCTGTCGCTGCTTCAAAAAATGATTCCATCTTATATGATTTATTGGCAGCTTGTGATGTATTTAGAGTAGGTAAAGTTCGAGAAATTAAAAAAGCACAAGAATTGGTAAAAGAAATATTTAAATTAAAACAATATGTCTAATCATACCAATATCGTTCGGATAAAAGCTGTTGCAAACATTTTAAATCAACTAAATGAAGAATTTGTTTTTGTAGGTGGGGCTACCGTTTCTTTATATGGCGATGAAAGTAAAGCCGAAGCAAGACCTACTGATGATGTAGACGTTATCATTGAACTAGCCTCCTATACTGGATACGCAGACCTTGATGAAAAACTTCGAAAGATTGGTTTTGAAAATGATATTGAATCTGGCGTTCTATGCCGTTATCAAGTAAAAGGAATTATTGTTGATGTTATGCCAACGAATGCTTCCGTTATTGGATTTAGCAATAGATGGTATGCGGATGGATTTAAGTTTGCAAAAACGATTCAATTAGATGATTTGCAGGTGAAAATATTCTCACTACCCTTTTTTATTGCCTCAAAAATAGAAGCATTTAAAAGCCGTGGGCAAAACAATTACTTGTTTAGTAGCGATTTTGAAGATATTGTTTATGTACTAGAAAATAATGCCAATATCACTTCATTCATACTCGAATCACC
>JANOQC010000014.1:0-3000 GCA_031422175.1 Sphingobacteriia bacterium
ATTGCAGATGACTATAGTCAATACTTTGAATTGATGCAAAAATGCAGCGAATTGTATTCATGCCTTCCTAGTACTGAAATATGGAGCTTTGAAAACATAAGCAGCACATTACATCAAATTGAATTTTTTAGGGTAACTGGATCGTTGAAGTCTAATGAAGATGCGATGATCATACTCGATAAAATCAGTCTGTTAATAGACCACCTTGAAACACAGGCTGAGTATGGGGTAAAATTAAAATTAGGGCAGGACCCTTCTACAGGTACAGCTCCTTTTAAAATGCTGATCAATGAACTGCTGATGGGTGACAATATGCAATTGATGCAAGTAGGGAACAAACAAATGATTGGCATTAATCATTGTGTTGTTAATTATATAACAACAATGGATGAATCGTTTACAGCTTATTCCAAAAAAACATTGGATAATATTGCCCAAAAATCCACACTCATTAGCGGTGTAAATGAAAAAGAACGCATTCTGTTTTTCAACGGTTTAAGAACAAAAGTTCAGAACTCAAAAAAACTCATTGTTGGCTGAGAATTGTTTCTTCAATTTTATTTATCAATCAGTAATTATTTTAATGCTCAATTATTTCATTTTATGATTGATAAATTAAATGTATGCCAAAGAGAACAGTTATAAGTGAAGCTGAAATTATTCAATTAATAAGGATAATCCAATGCGCTCATCTAGCGAGATAGTAAATAGTTTGGGCTTAATGTAAGTATGGCTACTCTTAGAAGAAGTTAGTAGAAATGAATGCACTTGGTTTAATAGATGCTATATAATAATTCAACCAAACTAAGCCCTGCTGAATATAAAAATGCGTTAAAACGTTTAGCAATTGATTTAAGTTGGAAATCATCACAAATTGAAAGGAACACTCATTCTTTGTTAGAAACAGAAAGACTTTTAAAGGATAAACCAACAGCTGCAGGTAAAACTATAGATGAGGCAACCATGTTATTAAATCATAAAGAGGCGATTTTAGAAATGTGTACAATCATAAATTCGAGAGATAATATCTTTGAGAAGGCTTTATTGGCTTTCGTTTTGAATTCATATATACAGCCTTTAGTTGATGGCTATAAAAGAACCGCCAGAATTATTAATAATGCAATTCTTATGCAGCACCATTATTGTCCAATATCATTTAGAACAATCGATTCTATTGAATACAAAAAATCACTATTGATTTTCTATGAACAAATAAATATTAACTCGTTTAAGAAAATATTCATAGGTCAATTTGAGTTTGCAGTGAATACTTACTTTTAATTGTTTAAGAAATAACAATTTGTAGCCTCTATGGGAGCCAGTTTGGACGAATTTGCTGCTGATATTACTGCTGTTTTGAAACTGAAATTTAAAAAGTAACAATAAAAAAATCATTGGCATCATGGCAATTAAAATAGTTAGCCTGCATTTTTCTATATTCTAACCCTTTTTGGAAAGGGTTTCTTAGTGGGTCACATTGCTCTGGAGAAAGGTGATCAGTGTCTCATCTTTCAATTAGTACACTTTATACTAATAATTTACACTTTCAACATAAAAAAGTTTTTCTTATACTCTATTCCCATTCCTTATTGTAACCTTCCACCCATCCGCACATTCTTTCCTTTTCGCTTTAGTATATCATCGCCCAGGTCTTCCCTTGCCAACTCACCCAATGCCATCAATTCTTTTACTATATCTGGATAGGATTTCTGAACATCATATCTCTCCCCAGGATCCCTTCGTAAATCATACAATGCCATCTCTGTTTTAATATTCTCAGGTGAAGCCCCGGGAAAACCATCATTGCCCGGTTGTTGATTTTCGTATGAACGTCCTTCATGTGCAAATACAAGTTTCCATTGTCCATTACGTACCGCTTCTAAATTATTTCTTCGGTAATAATAGTAAAATACTTCTCTTGGGTTAGCGCCCTTCTCGTTTTTAAGTAAGGATAAAATATTTATTCCATCAATTTTATGTGGTGGCAGTTTGCCCTGTACAATAGCCGTTGTGGTAGGTAGTAAATCAATAGTAGAAGCCAATTTATTACAGATGGTTCCTGCCGGAATTACCCGCGGCCATCGCATGATGCAGGGTGCTTTTTGCCCTCCTTCGTAACTGGTTCCTTTTCCTTCTCGTAAACCTCCAGTTGAACCGGCATGATTACCAAAATTTAACCATGGCCCATTGTCACTAGTAAAAATTACCAGGGTATTTTCTTCAATTCCATCTTTTTTTAATTCTTTCATAATCTCACCCACCGACCAATCAATTTCCATCACAACATCTCCATACAATCCCTGTTTGCTTTTTCCTTTAAATTTTGAAGATACTGCCAGTGGTACATGGGGCATTGAGTGTGGTAAATAAAGAAAAAAAGGTTTGTTTTTATTTCGCCTAATAAAGTCAACTGCTTTTTCTGTATAGAGTGTTGTTAAAGTGGATTGATCATCAAGCGTATTAATCGTTCTTAATCTTTCATTGTTTTGTAGTAAAGGTAATAGGGGATACTTGCCTTTAAATTTGCCGGTATCAGTAACTGGGGTTCCATCGTAATTTACCGGCCACATATCGTTTGAATAGGGTAATCCGGTAAATTCATCAAAGCCATGTTGCAAGGGTAAAAATTCCTTGTAATGCCCTAAATGCCATTTGCCAAAAATAGCAGTGGCATATCCTTCTTCTCTTACAATGTCTGCTATCGTTTTTTCATCTCTAGCTAAGCCGTTTTTATTGGTATGATTCAATGCTCCTGCAAAACCAATTCTGTTAGGGTAACAACCCGTTAATAATCCGGCCCTAGATGCAGAACAAACTGCCTGTGCTGAATAAAATTCTGTAAAACGCATTCCTTGCCCAGCCAGTTTATCTATATTAGGTGTAGTATATTGCGAGGCTCCATACATAGCCAGATCACCATACCCTAAATCGTCGCATAAAATAATAATAATATTTGGGCTATTTTTTCTTTCAACCGTTTTCTCCTCTTTATCATCAATC
>JANOQC010000015.1:0-7335 GCA_031422175.1 Sphingobacteriia bacterium
TTGTAAATAATAAATTAAATTGGACTCCTAAAACTATTTTAAAAGATTCGGCATCTATTGAACAATTTTGGAATTTTATTTTTCAACCTAAAATTGAACTATTGATTTCAAATAAAATACAAAATAGAAGGTTTAAGGTAATCGAATATTTTAAATCAAAAGGACTTTTTGACAACAAAAACACCGCAATAATAGATTTAGGTTGGTTTAAGTCAACGCAGTATAAATTAAATAAAATTATACATACCACAAATAATGATTTAGTCATAAAAGGTATCTATTTAGGAGTGATGGAAAAAAGAATTGACGACAAGTTTTCTGGCAATTCTTTTAGTCTTTTTCAAGAAGAATTTCAAAAAGAAAATAATCAATATATTTTTAATAATATTCCTCTTTTGGAGTATATTGTTGGAATATGTAATAACGGAAGTGTTATTGGATATGAATATACTTTAAATAATAGAATTGATGTCCGTTGTAAAGAAATATCAGAGTCGAGTATACATTTTTATAATAGCGTAGAAAGAGAGGTGATACATTTTTTTAAATTTAAAATCTCTGTGAAGAAATTGTTTGATTTTTCTGATCAAGAAATTCAAATTATTTTAAATAATTTAGTTTGTAACTTTGTCAAATATCCTACAAGAGAAATGCTACATGTAATAAAGAATATTAGCGTTTCTAGTCATCTGACAACTGAAGAATCTAAGCGTCTTTTAAGTCCTGTTTCATTTTTTGATTTGATATTTAATAGATCTAAATTTTATGAAAGCATTATATATTGGCCCTATGCAAATATTTTAATTTCAAGTAAGACTGTACAAATATTTTATTATTGCTATAAAAAAATAAATAGAATCTTTTATTAATCTGTTCATATCCTCTCTCCAATAAGATTATCAAAACAATTCAATATTTCTTCGTCAATTTCTGATGAAAATTTTCTGCCAAAATACTTGTCTGAATCTAATAATGTTTTTAAATCTTTCATGGTTAATACTCTCGGATGGTGCGACTTTTCTTCAAATTGAATAAATCTTAGATTGTCATTTATTATATCTGATTTATGGAATGAGTTTAATAAAATAGTGTGGATTAAAGTTTCATCTGGGGCAAAAGATCTTTTAAAGAAGCGTTTTACTCTTGGATTACTTTTAAGATAATCAATTACATATAAAGCAGATGAGGGTGTTAAAGTTAACCATTGCGAATAGCCATATGGTTCTAAATTATTGGGGATTTTTCTTCTGGGTAAGATCCAATTTATAAAGTTCTCAATTCTCCATTTTACTGATAGATTAATACTCGTGAGAAAGTAGAGGGTAAACCTATTTTTAGCTTCAATCCAATCGTCATTTATGGAACGATACCTGATAAAGGATTTAGTTGAGTTTTGAAATAAAAAGTCTTCAAGAGAATGAATGTTTTTCAGTGGGTAATCCTGTCCACTCAATAAATTGATATGGCTATATTTTATATTAGTGCTCATTATTTCCTGCATACTGTCTAAAGTAGCCTGAACCATGCTATAATCACCCCAAATTATTGAATGATTGTTTTTAATAAAAAATACATTTGCTATACTAGATAAATGATCAAAATCAGTAATTTTTGATTTTCTATCGAGATGAATAAATATATCCGAATTTATTGTAGTGATTCTTTGTATCAGGCGTTCTAATTGGGGTGGGTTATTATGTACAAGTATTAAATGTGCTAAACGCATAAATATTGAAACTATAATTTAAATATATAACTAATTTTAAATACTTTTATTATTATGAAAGAAATTTATTCAGATGAAATAAACCCCTTGGTAAGTATCATTATTACTACTTACAATCATGGACATTTCATTAGAGATGCAATAGAAAGTGCTTTAAATCAATCATATAAGAATATTGAAATTTTAATTATAGATGACGGAAGTACTGATAATACTAATGAAATTGTTGAAGCGTATCATACTGTCAAATATATATATCAAGATAATAAGGGGCTATCGGCTGCAAGAAATACTGGCATAGAAAAATCTTCAGGTGATTTCGTTTTATTTTTAGACGCGGATGATTTCTTGTATACAGATGGAATTAAATTAAATATTGAAATACTCGCAAAAAATACATCAATAGCTTTTGTATCTGGATCCTATAAATATGTTGACATAAATAAGAATGAAGAAGAATCAATTTCGCACCAGGTTGATGGCAATCATTTTCAGAGACTGGTGCTTAGTAATTACATTGGCATGCATGGTGCAGTTCTATACCGGAAGAATATAATAGAGAAATGCCTATATGATACTAGTCTAAAGTCTTCTGAAGATTACGATTTGTACTTAAGAATTACTAAAGATCATAAAGTTATACATCATTCAGGGTATATTGCTGCATATAGAAGAGTTGGAAACAGTATGAGTTCTAATATTCCATTAATGTTAAAAACCACCCTTAGGGTATTAGATAAAAATTTAAAATATGAATTGTCGAATGATAAAATAGAGAAACTATATATACGAAGTAAAAATAATTTTATAGAACTTTATTGCAATAATGCTAAAGAACAATTAAAAAAAAATAGTATCAAAAAATTTACAAAGCGATGGTTTCTTACTGTTGCTTTAGTTTTGAGGTACCGTTTTTTCTCTACTATCAAATTCTTTTTAAAGAAAATAAGGGATAAAAGTTTTTCACTTCTACCTTGGATTGCAGCGAACAGCAAATCAAAAGAAACTATTTTTAGCATTTATGTTTTAATGTATCATAAAATTCATAATCCAATTTTAGATATCTGGGGTTTATCCGTTTCAAAGGAAAATTTCGAGTCACATTTAAAATATTTCAAACAAACGGGATCTGTTCTTAATACTTCTGAATTATTAGAATACTTGAACGGCGAAAAAACCCTAACTAAAAATCATTTATATATAACTTTTGATGATGGTTATGAAGACAATGCCTTTGTTGCTGCACCACTCTTAGAATCATATCAAATACCGGCTACTTTTTTTATAACAAATAATAGTTTAACTAATAGTCCTACTTTTTTTTGGTGGGATATTTTAGAATATGTGTTTTTGAAACAGCTGTTATTACCAGTTAATCTTTCAATCAATAATAAATATTGTTCAGTCTCTATTAATTTAGAGAGCGAAAACAATCTAGAATATATTGATATTGAAACATTACTATGGAAGGGAAAAGAATCGGTTAATAAAAGAACAGCAGCTTATCTTCAATTATGGCAGATTTTAATGGCCTTAAACTATCCCGAACAACAAGCGCTTATGGCAGAAATTATATTATGGAGCAAAGTTGATCTCAAACAATTAGATGCGAATAAAATCATGAATAAGGGCATTCTTTTAGAATTACAAAATAATCCATTTATTGAAATTGGGGGTCATACTAAAAGTCATCTCTCCTTATCTCAAATAGAAAAATCTGTACAAGAGGTTGAAATAAAAGATAACAAAATTGATTTAGAAAATACTTTGAAAAGGGAATTGAAAGTTTTTGCCTATCCTTACGGCAGAGTCAATTCAGATGCTAATACTATTGTATCAAAAATGGGTTATTTGGCTGCATTTACTTGTGTGCATCATCCAATTACAAAAGGGTTTGATAAACTAAATTTAGGTAGATACCAAGTGTTCAACTCTAATGCATCTGAATTAGAGAAAATGCTAAAGAAGGCAGGATTTTATAATTTACCTACTCCAAGGAGCTAACTTTTTGTACAGTTTAACACTTTTTTTGTATATTTATTTTGTCATTATGTATAGTTTACTTTACATTTGATAAAAATTATACATCATGAAAACCTTATTACTTCCTTATTCGGTAAAAAAATGGGGCTGGCTTTTATTGATCCCTGCTTTTATAGGTGCAATTTTTCTCCAGTTGGAATGGATTCCAGATTTTATGAATCCTAGTATATCCATTTTTGGATTATTTGGGGACTCGATTTTTTCTTCGAAACAAGACACTGCTTTTAGAATCGGCCATTTAGACTTGATCCGCAATCTTATTGGTATTTGTTTTTTGATTGGCGGCATTTTAGTGATGTTTTCTAAAGAAAAAAAAGAAGATGAGTTCATTAATCAATTGCGTTTGAACGCCTTGCAATTTGCCGTATTGATCAACTATTCTTTATTGTTCCTTTGTTTTTTATTCATTCATGGATTTGCTTTCTTGGATGTGATGATGTACAATATGTTCACCGTGATCATTATTTACATTTTACGGTTTCGGTTTTTATTATTTAATCATTCAACCAATCGCAATGAAGAATAATATTAAAGTAGAACGTGCCATTCATAACCTCACGCAAGAACAGCTGGCAGAAAAAGTATCGGTTACCAGGCAAACAATAAATGCCATTGAATTAAAAAAATTTGTGCCCTCCACTGTTTTAGCTATGAAAATTTGTAAAATATTTAATAAAAAAGTAGAGGAAGTATTTTATCTAGAAGAAGATGATTAAAGCTTAGTTATTTTTAATTACCTTAGTTAGAAAATGGGTAAGTTCTCTTTCTTTATTATACTTATTTTATCCTTTTTCAGTACCGAACAACTGCATGCCCAACCTTGGCAATCCAAATGGGTAAGCATCAATAAAAAAGGAAAGATCACCTACACTCCCGATGATAAAGGCAATACCATACCTGATTTTAGTAGGGTGGGTTATTTTCATGGTGATCAAGCTATACCAAGCAATATTCCCATTTTTGTTAAGCTAAAACCTTCCAGTAATGATTTGGAAAGCATTCAATCTGCAATAGAATCATTGAGTAAGTATCAGCCCAATGAAAAAGGGTTTAGAGGTGTTATTGTATTAACTAAAGGCACTTATTTAGTTTCAAATACAATTTATATAAAAGCAAGTGGTATAGTAATTAAAGGCGAAGGATCACTTACTAAAATAATTGCCACAGGAAAAATGCAATACCCTTTATTTAAGTTTTCTGGGAGTGGATATGTGAGTGAAAAGAAAAATTCAAGAGAAAAAATAATCGATGAGTATGTTCCAGTTGGCGCTCATTCATTTAAAGTGTTGAATGCTACTAATTTTTCAATAGGCGATCAAATTATGGTGTATCGCCCTGGAACAGTTGCTTGGATCAAAGATTTGCAAATGGATCAAATTGTAGCAAGAGAAGATACCAAGCAATGGACTCCCCAAGAGTATGGATTCAATTTTGAAAGAGCAATTACAAAAATTGAAGGAAATACCATTTTTATAGATAACCCCATTGTTTTGGCTTTGGAAACTAAGTATGGAGGTGGTTCCATTTATGGGTATCATTTTAATACCAGAATCAATCAAGTTGGAATAGAAAATTTGTATTGCGAATCTGCATTTGAAAATGATACTTCAGAAAACCATGCATGGGTAGCAGTTGAAATGGATAAAGTAGAAAATGCATGGGTTCGCAATATTACTGCTCGATATTTTGGTAATTCATGTGTACAATTGAACACTTGGGCCAAAAATATTTCTGTTTTAAACAGCAATTGTTTTGATGCAAAATCGATCATCACTGGAAGTCGTAGGTATTCTTTCTCCAATGCAGGGCAGCAAAATTTATTTATAAATTGTACAGCAACAGAAGGAAGGCATGATTTTGTAACAGAGTCAAGGGTATGCGGACCCAATGTATTTTATAATTGTACAGCTTCTAAAACCCATGCAGATATTGGTCCGCATCATCGTTGGACTTCGGGTACTTTATACGACAATATAATTACCGATGGAGAGATAGCCATACAAGATAGAGGCAATTGGGGGAGTGGTCATGGATGGAGTGGTGTAAATCAAGTTTTATGGAATTGTACCTTGCAAAAAGCTGTAGTTCAAAGCCCATGGGTGAATGGAAAAAATTATGCAATTGGAGTACAAGGCGAAAAATACGAAGGCAGGTTATCCGGAAAACCAACTGGAGAATGGGAAGGGCAAAATAAAAAAGGATTAACTCCAAATTCTTTATTTCAAGCACAATTAAAAGCAAGACAATAATAATAATTACCCTCCAATATTTTTTTTGTATATTTAAGTCTTAAATAATATAGTTATGCCAACTGGTACAGTAAAATGGTTCAACGACGCAAAGGGTTTTGGTTTTATTAAGCCTGATGATGGCGGCGAAGATTTGTTCGCTCACTTTTCAGCAATCAACATGGGTGGTTTCAAATCACTAAAAGAAGGTCAAAAAGTTTCTTTTGATATAGTTGATGGTAAAAAAGGTCAGCAAGCTGGTAATATACAGGCTGCTGAATAAAGTGCATTAAAAACAATCTAATCTGGTGGTATACATTTTTTTATTAAAAGGATGTATACTCATCATTAGATAAGCACCTCCATTGAGTAATGGGTCTTTTTTCAATAGCCCTATGCTATGTATTCCTGCAACTAAAGGCCCCATTTTAATTGCTGCACCTATCCAAAATTGTCCTTGGGTATTATATTGTACTGGTAAATAGATGCCCCATGCCAATGTTTCCCATCTTGGTGTTATGGTTAGTAAACTCAATTCTCTAGTATTCAATTTATCACCACTCGAGCTGCTTCTAAAATTCATATTCAATTGGCCATTTATGTAAAAATGGTTTCCCAAATTGCGATCAATATTAATGATCATTCTTGTTGGCTGATTAATTTTAAATGTTGAAGAAAGTGGAGTTACAGTAGTAAATAATGTTGATAGTGAATCTTTTAAATCTTGTGCCGAATTAATTCCAGAAAACTTTCTACTTAAATCTCCATCTGTAATAGCATTTGATGGATCACTAAATTGTCCAGTATATTCACTTGTTTTAAAAGTTGATGCACCAATATCCATAATACTAATTCCCAATTTCCATTGATATGGAATCGGTTCATTTTCACCCACAGAAAAAGATTGGTCATATTTAATGTATTCCAACCCTACACTCATTCCAAGGCTTGTGTTACCTGATTTAATCATTTGATTAATGTTGCCTTGTATATTGATGTTGGGGCTAATTGCATCATAGTTAGCAGAGTATGCATATGATCCAGCACCGCCTGTAAAAGTATATACTGTGTCAGTTGGTGTTGGATTGGTTTCTAAAAAACTAAAACGATTTACTCTAGAATATGCACCTGAAATATTTTTAGTTATTTGAAGTGTAATGCCTGCGCTTAATTTCCCTTCATTGGATGATTTGATAACTTTACTGTAATTTAAATTTCCTTCTAACCAACCTGCGTGTGTTGCAAATCCCTCTAAAAAGGGAGTTGTTCTGTTATTGAATAAAAATTCATTCAATCGTTCGGTTGAATCATTGGCTTCGAAGGAATTGACTTTAATAT
>JANOQC010000016.1:0-53855 GCA_031422175.1 Sphingobacteriia bacterium
GTAGCCGGTACGGGAATCGAACCCGTCTTTGCCCCGTGAAAGGGGGCTGTCCTAACCGATAGACGAACCGGCCGATTTTTAATCGGGATGCAAAAATAAGGTTAGGAGGCTTTTCAGCCAAACTTTTTACCTTCTTTATTATTCTAAGTTGAAATAATGTTCAGATAAGCCGTAAATTTGCCATCTATTTAGCAATTTATCATTAAAATAAGTATCAAATGAGTACAGTTAAAGTTGCCATCAATGGCTTTGGAAGAATTGGAAGATTGGTTTTCCGTCAAATTTATAACATGAAAGGGATCGACATTGTTGCGATCAATGATTTAACAAGTCCAGCAGTGTTGGCGCATTTGTTAAAGTACGATAGTGCACAAGGTCGTTTTGATGCTACCGTTACTTCAACAGAAGACGCCATCATCGTTAATGGCGAAACAGTAAAAATATACGCTCAAAAAGATCCTGCTCAAATTCCTTGGGGAGCACATAGTGTAGATGTAGTAATTGAATCTACTGGCTTCTTCACTGATAAGGCCAAAGCAGAAGCTCATTTAACAGCTGGAGCAAAGCGTGTTGTTATTTCTGCACCAGCAACAGGAGATTTAAAAACAGTTGTGTTTAATGTGAACCATGCAATATTAGATGGTTCTGAAACAATTATTTCATGTGCATCTTGCACCACCAATTGCTTAGCTCCAATGGCTAAAGTATTGAATGATCAATATGGAATTGTAACAGGTATCATGACCACTATTCACGCATATACCAATGATCAAAATACATTGGATGCTCCACATCCAAAAGGCGATTTAAGAAGAGCTCGTGCTGCTGCTGCCAATATTGTTCCGAATAGCACTGGTGCAGCAAAAGCAATCGGATTAGTGTTACCAGAATTAAAAGGAAAATTAGACGGAAATGCACAACGAGTTCCTGTAATTACCGGTTCATTAACAGAGTTAACTACTATTTTATCTAAAAAAGTGACTGCTGATGAAATCAATGCAGCAATGAAAGCAGCCAGTAATGAAAGTTTTGGATACAATGAAGATGAAATTGTAAGTAGTGATATTATCGGTACTCATTTTGGATCTTTATTTGATGCTACCCAAACTAAAGTGATGACTGTAGGTGAAACTCAAATGGTGAAAACCGTAAGTTGGTATGATAATGAAATGAGTTATGTAAGCCAATTGGTTAGAACAGTAAATTATTTTGCTGGGTTAATTTCTAAATAATTTTATGAACCTTTTTTTAACCAATAATTTCGCCGGACAGAAAGCATTGATCCGCGTAGATTTCAATGTTCCATTGGATAAGCAAACCTATGTAATTGGAGATGATAATCGCATGCGTGCAGCCATTCCTACAATAACCAAAATTCTGAAAGAGGGTGGTAGTGTTACTTTGATGAGTCATTTAGGTCGTCCGAAAGATGGTCCTGAAACCAAGAGTTCATTAATTCATATTGTAGGTCATTTGCAAACGCTGATCAGCGAAGCTATGGGCAGAACAGTTGAAGTGCAATTTGCCAATGATTGTATTGGCGAAGAAGCCCACCAAAAAGCTACTGCACTAAAATCTGGTGAAGTATTGTTGTTGGAAAATCTTCGTTTCTATAAAGAAGAAGAAAAAGGCGACGCTGAATTCGCCAAAAAATTAAGCCAATTAGGTGATGTATATGTGAACGATGCATTTGGTACTGCACATAGAGCCCATGCTTCCACTGCAGTGATTGCTCAATTTTTTGAGAAAGGTAAAAAAATGTTTGGGCTAGTGATGGAAGGAGAAGTGAAAGCTGCAGAAATGGTTTTACATAAAGGAGAAAAACCATTTACGGCTATCATTGGTGGAGCTAAAGTCAGCGATAAAATTTTGATCATCGAAAATTTATTGGAGCGCGCAACAGATATTATTATTGGTGGGGGAATGGCTTATACTTTTATGAAAGCTCAGGGAGGGCATATCGGAAAAAGTTTGTGCGAAGATGATCGCATTGATACGGCACTTGAAATTCTAAAAAAAGCTGCAACGAAAGGAGTCAATATTCATTTGCCTAGTGATAGTATCATTGCAGATAATTTTGCAGCAGATGCAAATACATCAACAGCACCTTCCAATGCAATACCGGATGGTTGGATGGGATTGGATGTTGGCCCTCATGCATCCGAACAATTTGCCAATGTTATCAAACAATCAAAAACCATTTTATGGAATGGTCCAATGGGTGTTTTTGAAATGGAAAAATTTCAACATGGTACTAAAACAATTGCTATTGCTGTTGCAGAAGCCACGGCCAATGGTGCATTTAGTTTAGTAGGAGGGGGAGATAGTGTGGCTGCGGTTAATCAATTTGGATTTACCGATAATGTAAGTTATGTGAGTACAGGTGGTGGAGCGATGCTTGAATATTTTGAAGGAAAAGTATTGCCAGGCATCGCGGCTATCAGCGAATAATTTTTATAGTTTATAGTAAAAGCATCAGCCCAAACGCTGGTGCTTTTTTATGCTACGTCTTCTCCTGTTGCCGCAGCTAATAATTGAAACCAATCTTCGCGAGTAATTTTTATTTTGCTTGCTTTTAAAGCTTGCATTAAACGCTCAGCCTTGGTTGTTCCAATTACTGTGATCATATTCGAAGGATGTCTGTGTAAAAAAGCCAATAAAATTTCATTTAAACCAGTTGCATATTTTTCTGCCAACATCGAAGCGGTATATGTGATTTTTCTGAAGTTGGGTTGAAGATCATCCGTTAATAATCCACCTCCTAGCGGCGCCCAAGCCATTGGAATGATTTTATTTTCTATACAATTTTCTAAAACTCCGTTTGTAAAAGGGGCCAAACAAATAATGGAAGCTTCAAATTGGTTATAGCTTATAGGAACATATTTCTTCAACATATTTACTTGGTGGGGCATAAAATTAGATACACCAAATGCTAGAATTTTCCCTTGTTGTAATAATAGTTGAACCGCTTCTGCAATTTCGGCAGGATGCATTAATGGATCGGGTCGATGAATTAGTAATACATCTAAATAATCAGTGCCAAAATTTTTCAAAGAATTTTCTGCTGATTGAAGTATATATTTTTTTCCTGTATTGTAAGATTTGATCAAATGCTGCGGACGATTCTCTGCAACCATTTGTATGCCACACTTGGTGATGAGTTTAATTTTAGATCGAATAGTTTTATCTTCTTTCAATGCATCTCCAAATTCTTCCTCTGTTGTATAGTCGCCATAAATATCCGCATGATCAAAAGAATGGATTCCCATTTCAATACATTGTTCTATAAGGTTTCTATACGCTGATGTAGAAAAGCTAGCACCCCATTTGCCCCAACGCATACATCCGGCAACTGGAGATATTATAGGAGTAGATAAATTCATAGTAGAAAATTAAAAAAAAATCCGTTCCAAAAAAAATTGGAACGGATTGAAAGTTTGCTGGTTGAATGGTTTAGTATCTGTTGTATCCACCACCGCTGCCGCCGCTGTTTCCACGATCACGACCACCGCCGCCACCGTATCCACCGCCACCACTGCGATTTCCACCACCGCCACCGCCGTAGCCGCCACGACTTCCGCCGCCGCTGCCACCACCACCGTAAGGCTTCTTCTTAAAGCCGCCTCTTTCGCCTTCTGGGCGTGGGGTTGATTCGTTTACAACAATTTTGCGCTCCATAACATCTGTGTCATGTAAGCCTGCGATGGCAGCACGAGCTGCATCATCATCAGCCATTTCAACAAAACCAAAGCCTTTGCTACGGTC
The DNA here is from genome assembly GCA_031422175.1 of Sphingobacteriia bacterium. GTDB lineage: Bacteria > Bacteroidota > Bacteroidia > Chitinophagales > Chitinophagaceae > Sediminibacterium. Next base: position 3,766 of record JANOQC010000016.1, read on the forward strand.
GTTGTTGAATTTGTCAGTAACAATTTTTGCACTGGTTACTTCACCAAATGGAGTAAACAGGGTCTGCAGGTCTTCACTGGACATATTCCAGTTAAGATTTCCAACGTAAATGTTCATTTTTAAGAAATTAAGTGATCAAAAAAACCAAAGCTAAAACAGTAACCAAAAATCTTAACCATTTACGTAAAAACGATCTGAAACCTGGAACCCTTTGCATTTGGATGCATAAAGATAGGGGTTTTTAGCAAATACCAAAAAAACCCCGATAAATCGAGGTTTTTTTTCAAAAGTATTATTTGAGTAAGTCTATAGATTGAGCTTATTCACCAATCACTTCAAATTCAATTTCGGTATTGTTACCGTTACCGAAGTCGATTGTAGCTTTATAAGTACCCAATTCTTTCACTTCGTCGGTGATAGAAATACGCTTACGATCAATTTCATAACCTTTCTGGTCGCGGATGGCACGAGTAATCTGAAGCGCAGTAACTGCACCAAAGATTTTTCCACTTGTACCAGTTTTAGCACCCACTTTTACAGGAGCAGCTTTCAATACTTCGATCACTTTATTGATTTCAGCAAGCATAGCAGCTTCTTTCTTTGCTTTCACCTTTAATTTTTCTTCCAATTGTTTTAAATTAGAAGGATTGGCTTCGATAGCAAATTTTTGTGGGATCAAAAAGTTACGAGCGTATCCGTTTTTAACGGTAACTAACTCAGTTTTGCCACCTAAATTGTCTACATCTTGAATTAAAATAACTTGCATTGTTCTTGTTTTAGCCCAGCGCCCAATCGATTATTTTGATTTGACTGTCTCCCGCTTTCGCGAGATTAGGGATGGTTCACTAATTGGTTTATTTGTATAAGTCAGTTACAAAAGGCATTAAAGACATTTGACGTGCCTTCTTCACCGCTTCTGTTACTTTGCGTTGATACTTCAAAGAGTTTCCGCTTAAACGACGAGGCAATAATTTACCTTGCTCATTTACGAATTTTTTTAAAAACTCAATGTCTTTATAATCAACGTACTTGATACCGTATTTCTTGAAGCGACAAAATTTCTTTTTTGGCTTCTCCTGCTTGATTGCTGTCAGGTATTTGATTTCGTTCTTTGCCATGATTATGCAACAATTTTATCAAGTTTCGGAAATCCGCCATTTCTTTTGGTGTAATTGTACTCGACGGCGTTTTTATCGAGACGGGTCATCATGTGACGCATAACTTGCTCATCACGTAAAAGCTGAATTTTCATTTTTTCGATTCCTTCAGCAGGGAGCGTGTACTCCAGCACCCAGTAAATTCCTGTGGTTTTCTTCTGGATTGGGTAAGCGAGTGATTTCAATCCCCAAGGATTGCTGTGCACTGTAGATCCGCCTAATTCGGCTATAAGATCTTGGTATTTTTTCTGTGAAGATTTAAAATCTTCTTCAGATAATACCGGAGTGAAAATCACCATCAATTCGTAATTGTTCATTACTTGAATTTTTTTGGTTAAAAATTGGTTTATCCCAGTGGATTCCAACCGAGGTTGGAAAATCTGCCAATAACAGATTTGGGGCGGCAAAAGTAGGTGTTTTAATGGGTTTGACCAAATTAATTGCTTGCCATTTCAATCATAGCACTCAATTCAGACACCAATTTGTCTGCATTTGAATCTCCACCAACACTCTTAAACTTCACTTTTCCATCTTTACCTATAATAAATTTAGTGGGAATACCGTCTACTTTGTATTTAGTAATCACTTTATACTCACCTGAATCATCTTTTGTGTCATATAATACATTAAATGAATATTTCTTTGATTTGATGAATTCAGTAACTTCTTTTTTGCGTTGTTCCTGAGTTTCTTGATTTTCCCAGGTGTTAATAAATACAAATGCCACATCTTGGTTGTTTTTGTATTTATCTATTGTTTTTTGCATACCAGGGAAAGATGCTATACATGGTCCGCACCAAGTAGCCCAAAAATCTACTACCACTACTTTACCTTTTAAAGCTGCTAATTGAACATCGGTGCCATCTAAATTGGTCAGTTTAAAATCAACTGCATTTTCATTCATTATTTTTTTTGCCAAATCTTCTTTAGCCTTATTATTTCCGGCAACACTTAAAGCAGTTATTTTTTTATCAGCTTCAATTTCAGAATTTGTTTCAATAACAAAAGCTCTCTTTAAAACATCTTTAGTGATTTTCCCAGCAACATTTTTTTCAACCATTGGGCTTAATTCTTTAATTAATTGAGTATTGGGTAATACTTTTTCTGCAGATTGTGCATATCGGTCGTTGTAATCTGGTTGGTTCCATTTATTCATTTCACACCCAATACGTGCATATTTTAAAGATCCTGCATAATCCTTTAACTTATAAAGCGCATTTGCATAAGTATCTGTATACATTGCGTAACTGAATTTTCGTTCTTTTAGCCACATGTTTTCAGTTAGTAAATCTGGTTTTGGTCCCTTAGGGTTATCCAATTCACTTTTTGTCCAGTCCACTGTATATTTTGATAATTGTTCCGCCTGAGAATACATCGTATCCTTGGTATATGCCCAATTCCAGGCTAAGTTGTTGTATATGCTTGCTTTGTTAGCTGGTTCCATTTTTGCAGTGTACTTATCTAAAATGTTAATGTCTACCATGTTTTTATTGTTTGCATAGGTACTGGCAAGTGTTGAATACATTCTGCTGTTTTCATATTTCGATTCGGGATCATGCCCAGGATTCAACGCAATAAATTGATTGATTGCTTCAAATCTTTTGTCGAAATCAGGAATGGTATTGATGGCTTTCCTTTCTTCATTTTTTTTCCAATTACCTTCAGGAAATTTTTCTTTTAGTTGCTTCTGTATTGCCGCAGATTTTTCAGCTTGTTTAAATCGACTATAATACGATGACATTCCAGAATAGTCATTTTCAGTTAGATTTTTGGCTGATGCTAATGCATCTATATTTTGTAAAATAATTGGTTCAGCATCCTTCTTTTTTGCCCTATTTAATAAATAAAAATATTGTCTCATCATCGTTGTTCTTAAACTTGGATGATTGTCCCAATCTTTTTGAATATAATTTAAACCAATATCTGGATTAGTCTCAAGTCCAAGATATTCTTCTCCAAAACCTGTGAAAAGAATTGATGTTGAAAAATTGGATCCAGCTATTGTATCCCCATTTCTGTCGAATACAGGTATCAGATATCCTTTACCCCTATTGTTGTCTTTGGTTTCAGCTTCAAAAGCATTGAAAGCAATTACTGAAGCATTTGCTGGAATATTGAATGAACCTTTATAAATATTGCCATTGCGTGAAGGAGTAATACTGATCACGCTATTTTTATTGTCAATCCAATTTAAAAAATACACTGTAAACTCTATATCATTTTTACTGGATAAAACCGACTTCGATTTATCATAAATAAAATTTACTTGTTCTCCAGCTTTTGGATGAATAGGTGAATAGGTTAATGTTTGGGATTGTGCTATAAACGCCAAATGTATACATATGGCAAATAGCAGTTTGGTTGGTTTCATGAATATTGTTTTTTTAAAACTAAGAATATAGTTTCAAATTGAATTGTTAATTTATACCCGAATTTATAGCTCTGGGCTTTTGTAAAACGATATAGGTTGGAAAATGATCACTGAACCCTCCTCTATAAGTATTCCCTTCCCAGGTTCTCATCGGATAGCCCTTGAATTTTCCTTCAGTTTCAGCCATAAAAGGTTTGGAGTAAATATGCGCATCTTTAAAATATAACCCAGATTTTGTTGAATCAACAAAAGAAGCAGATAATAAAATTTGATCAAATAAACCCCAAACATCTCTATTGGCCAATGTGCCTATTCCTTTTTGGTAAAATGCTTCCCAAGGATTTAATAATTGATTATTTCGAATGTTGTTGGTTTTCCCAACTGCGTTCAGCGTTTTTCGAATGCTTTTGTCGGAAGGATTATCATTGAGGTCGCCCATTAAAATAATTTTAGCGTTTGGATCAATCTGTTGAATTGAATCCATCAATTTTCTACATTCATTTGCAGCAGATGCTCTTGCTGGTGCACTTCTTTCTTCTCCACCTCTTCTGCTAGGCCAGTGATTTACCAATACATGCAACCATTCTCCATGTAGTCTTCCTTTTACATATAATATGTCTCTGGTTGTAGCAGATTCTTTGCTCCTGCCAGGAAGTATTACTTCAATCGTTTTAGCGAATTGAGGATAGAAGTCTTTTGGGTTATAGAACAGTGCAACATCAACCCCTCTGGCATCTCTGGAATCGTAATGGATAAATTTCCAATTGTTACGATACAATAAAAAATGATGGGTTAGATCGAGTAAAACAGTATCGTTTTCTATTTCCGCAACACCAATAATAGAAGCCCCTTTGGAGGAATTTGTTTTTCCAATATCGCTGAGCACCGTTGCTAGTTTAAATAATTTATCGCGATAGATATTTCCATTATATCTCTTTGCTCCATTAGGTAAAAATTCATCATCATTCACTAAAGAATTATCAATGGTATCGTATAAATTTTCCAGATTATAAAATGCAATAACTATTTGTTCTTTGTTGGTTGAATTATTTAAACCAAATTGATTGAAGAGTATCAATAAGATTAATATAATTGCTTTCATAGTAGGTTGAAAATAGGTGAAGCACTTGTTTTTTTAATAAGTATTTCCGCTATAATTTGCCGTTTTTATAACGGTCATTAATACCGTATTCAACACAAATTTTTTGGCTTGACTACTTTGTATTGGTTTGATTTTTATTTTCGTATTGTTTGTAATCCGCATTTCAATATCAATGAAACGGATAACCATTTTATGGGGATTTTTATTTTGCTTGGTTAGTGAAGCGAATGCTCAATCAAAAGCCATTCAACAAAAAATAAAAAATCAATTTATTGATTCTTCTGTTGCTGCTGCTGTTTCAACATCTGGTATTGATATGGCTCTTGGAGAATTAAATACGAATGGTGATGAAACAAATACTAGTCAACCCTTTATACCTTCAGTTTTAAGCGCTGGCAATCATTTGTTTTCTTCAACTGCAGCTTTTCATTTTGGTGCAAGAAGGTATCGATTGAAGGGCTATGCTGCAGATTATTTTCAAGCATTCATTAATGAAATGCCTATGAATAATTTGGTGGATGGAAGCAGTCCTTGGAATAATTGGAGCGGATTCAACGAATTAATGACTAACACATCTGTACTAATTGGTTTGAGTAATAATGATTTTGGTTTTGGCGCTTTAGGATCGACCACTTATTTGCAATTAAAAGCATCCAAATTGCGGCCACAAACAACTATTTCATTTATAAATGGCAATAGAAATTATCGATACCGTTTTGCATTTACCAAAGTTGTTCCGTTTAATAAAAATGGTTGGGCATTTGCTGGAAGCATTGGATTGCGTTTAGGTCAAAATATGTTAATACCTGGTAGTTTTTACCAAAGCCTTTCTTTTTTTGCAGCAATTGATAAAAAGTTCAATCAGCACTTATTGTCCTTAACGGTTTTAGGCACTTCTATTGAATCTAGCAGGAGCAGTGCCATCACTAAAGAATTGCAGGAACTTTCTGGGTCTGGATTATATAGCCCTAATTGGGGCTTTCAAAATGAACAAAAACGAAATGCCAATATGCAAAAAAATATTGCGCCCTTGGTATTATTATCACATGCACACACAAATCTAGATGGCATTTCCTATAATTCCAGTTTCTTTTTTTCGGTAGGAGAAAGAAGCAATAGCGGTATAGATTGGTATCGGGCTGCTGATCCCAAGCCAGATTATTATCGGTACTTACCTAGTTTTCAAACAGATAGTTTATTAAATCTGCAAGTAAATGATTTTTATAAAAATCAACCTGAATTATTACAAATCAATTGGCAAAGAATCTATTCTATCAATAAAAATTCTTTTGAAATGGTCAATGATATTGATGGCAAAATGGGTAATAATAGGTTGATCAATCGATCTAATTATATACTGGAAGATCGAGTGGAGTTAACTAAAAAATGGGGATTTACTACAAGGATTAATCAACAAGTGAATGAGCGATTTTCGCTTGGAGCTGCTATTAATTATCAATGGCAGCAATCCCGATACCAAAAAAGAATCAATGATTTGTTGGGTGGAGCATATTATGTTGATTGGAATAATTTTGCTGATCTAATAAAGCCTGATGATGCCAGTTTGCAAAACGATTTAAATCGACCTAATCGGTTGCTTTGTGTTGGAGATATATTCGGATACGATTACCAACTTAATTTACAAAAACTTACTGCAGTTGCTAATTCAACTTATCAATTGAATCGATTTGATTTATTTGCAACTATTGAATTGGTTGAATTGAATTTTAGTAGAACTGGGTTTATGCAAAATGGAGTTTTCCCCAATAATTCTTTCGGAAAGTCAGCATCTTCCAGGTTTTCTACTGCTTCATTCAAAACTGGAATTACTTACAAATACAATGGCAGAAATTATTTTTATTTTAACGGAGCCATTGTTTCTAAAGCTCCTTTTGCTAATGATATATATGTTTCTCCAAGAACCAGAGATACCAAACAATATGCACTTTTATTAGAAAAAATAATCAGTATAGAAGTTGGATATATTTTAAATTCCCCTTTACTAAAATGCAGATTGAATGCATTTGCCACTTCTATTCGTGATGGAATGAACGCCAATACTTTTTACCATGATGGATATAAAAACTTAGTCAATTATTTACTTTGGAATATCAATCAATTGCATGTGGGAATGGAGATTGCGGCTGAATGGCAATTCTCCAGTAGATGGAAAGCCAATATGGCGATAGGTGCTGGCAGATACATCTATACCAATCAACCATCATTTAGTGTAGCCATTGATAATGAAGATTATCCAACAGAAGAAGGGATAGTCTACCTTAGCAATTTTCCTATTGGCGGCATGCCACAGCAAGGGTATAATATTGGTTTTACTTATCAATCTCCCAGTAGTTTTTTGTTGAGTATCAATGGCAACTATTTGGCTAATTATTGGTTATCCATCAACCCAATACGTAGAACTTATGATGCACTCAGAAATCTATCTCCGCAGCAATCAATTTCATCCATTACCAATCCAGAAAAATTACCTGATCTTTTTGTGGCAGATTTAGCAGCAGCATATTCATTTAGGGTAAATACAAAAACAAAACATGTATATCATTTTTTACAATTGTTTTTAAGTGTCAATAATTTATTGAATCAAACTTTCATCACTGGCGGCTTCGAACAATTGCGTTTTGATATGGAGAATGCTAATCCTCAAAAATTTCCTTCCAAATATTATTATACCAAAGGAGTAAATTATGCTTTAAGTATTCGTTTAAGACTTTAATAAAAAAAGAATGGAAAATAAATTACGATCTATCTCATGGGCCTTGCTACTACTCTCTATTTTTTTATGGCCAGGCTGCAACAAGAAATTTGATGAACCTCCTCTATATGCAGGAACGACGATTCAAGCTACACAATCGATTCGTGCAATGCGGGCTGCACATATTCCAGGAAATTTTGAAAAATTGAAGGACGATCAAATCATCACGGGAATTGTTATAGCCAATGATGCTTCTGACAATTTTTATAAAACAATTGTTATTCAAGATAGTACAGGGGGCATGTCCATTCGATTGGACGGATTTGGTTTAGCTGCTGATTATCCAGTAGGTCAACGCTTATTTATACGATTAAATGGTTTGTGGTTGGGCGAATATGGTGGCATGTTGCAATTGGGTGGCGGTTTAGACAATTCCAATCCTTCATTCCCTGAAATACTTCCTATTCCTGCTCCTCTCTTTTCAAAATTTATTTTAGTTGGAAATAACTCAACAACTCCCTTGCCTTTTAAAATTCGGTTTGAGCAATTAAAAGATTCTATGCAAAGCAGATTAATTCAAATTGATTCAATTGAATTGGTTGCGGCTGATACTGCTAAACCATTTGGAGATGCCATTAACAGAGTAACGCAAAGCCATACTTTAACTATTTGTAATGGAGGAAATATATATTTACGCACGAGTGGTTTTGCCAAATTTGCTGCTATTAAAACACCAAGAGGCAATGGTACAATTACTGGTGTTTACACCATTTTTGGGTCACAGAAGCAATTGGTCATTAGAGATACTTCGGATCTTGCGATGAATAATTTACGTTGTTCTAATGGTGGTCCTAAACAATTATTTTATGAAGATTTTGAATCTATTCCTGTTAATAATGATCTTACTTTAAGTGGATGGAAAAATATTCCAGAGACAGGCGGTAAATTATTTACTGGCAAAATAAGTAATGGAAATCGGTATGCAGAAATTGGCGCATTTGCTACCAATCAACCTTTGGTAAGCTCTTGGTTGATTTTACCTCCAATCAATTTAAATAATAGTTCCAATGAACAATTAAGTTTTCTAACCAAAGACGCTTTTGACAATGGAGCCAGTTTACAAGTATATATTTCTACTAATTATGATGGCAGTAATACCCCATGGAAAGCCAAGTGGACTTTGTTGAAAATCATCGTTTCTAAGGGTAATATCAATGGGATTGCAGCTAAGTGGACTGAGTCTGGAAAAATCAGTTTAAATGGATATTCAAGTACCATCTATATTGTATTTAAATATGATGGCAATGACCTCCCAAATGCTGTAAATAAGCGTACAACTGCTTTTCAGCTCGATGAAATAAAAATCATGGGCAACTGAAATGAAGTAAAATGTATCATTATTTAGTAGATTTTGTAAATTGCTACACTAATTAATATTTTATGGTGGTTAAAAGCAGTAAAAGAATCATTGTAGTTCGAATGCTCGACTGGGCAATCTTAGCATTGGTTGTATTGTTGTTTTTGATAGTTTTAGTTGGATTAACTACCAATAAACCCATTTCGTTTTTTGGGCTTCAATTTAATTTAAAAAATAATTATGTAACTACTGAGGGAAGTAATTTTATTGAAAATGCAAGCCCAATTGCTCCGGTTAATACAAGTGCTGCAGTTCCAAATAAAGTAATTCCGAGTAATCAACCTGCAAAAAATCAATCTAATGCATCTGCTGTAATTAAAACGCAAAAAAAAGATCTTATAATTAATAATCCAGAAGTGGCTGCTGCGCAATCAGAAAGAACTGTTCGTAAAAGTAAATATGCACCTTCTTCGCCTATTAAAAATGATGATGATTATAGTAATCAAGTAACTCAAGAGTCTACAACAGAATCGAATGATGATTATTCGAATAATACCAACCCCTACATCAATAATGGAGGATATAGGGCACAAAGGGAAAGTCCTCGAAATAATAGTACAAATGGGCGCGGAGGAAGAAACTTTTCTCAATCTGAGATGAATGAGTTCATGCGTCAGTTTTCCAATAGAAAAACAGATATTCATTTTGTACATTTTGGTTATCTCGATGCGGAAATGGAATCTGTGAGGGCCCAAATATTAGCTGCATTAAATAAAAACGGTTATACCAATATAGACGCGAATTGGAATAGATATACCGACTATACTACCATCAACGAAGTTCATTTTGGAGTGAATGGTTATTCCGGGGCTAATTTTTATATACCTAAGGCTAAGAATTAGGGTAAAAATCTGTCAAAAATTACTTTCAATTTTAAGGATAGTCTTATTGCTTGTCATCCTGTCAGCAAATTGCATTTTGGTACTTTCTTTGACCTAAGCATGAAAAAATTACTATGCAGAAAGGTCAAATACGTGTACATACGGAAAATATTTTCCCCATTATTAAGAAGTTCCTTTACAGTGACCACGAAATTTTCTTACGTGAGTTAGTAAGTAATGCCACTGATGCCACCCAAAAAATCAAAACATTGTCTTCTATTGGCGAAGCAAAAGGAGATCTGGGAGAATTAAGAATAGATGTGAGCTTGGATGCCAAAGAAAAAACCATCACCATCGAAGATCATGGCGTTGGTATGACCAAGGAAGAAGTAGATAAATACCTTAACCAAGTTGCATTTAGCGGAGCGGAAGAGTTTTTAACCAAATACAAGGATGCCAGTATTATTGGCCATTTTGGTTTGGGTTTTTACAGTGCTTTTATGGTTGCTGCAAAAGTGGAAGTATTAACACAAAGTTTTCAAGAAGATGCGCCTACTGTTTACTGGAGTTGCGATGGAAGCCCTGAATTTGAATTATACGAAGTAGAAAAAAAACAAAGAGGTACTAAAATAATTTTGCATGTAAATGAAGAGAGTGCAGATTTTTTAGATACGCATAAATTGAAAGGAATTTTAGAAAAGTTTTGCAAATTTTTACCAATTCCTATTTACTTCAAAGATGTAAATGCAACGCCAGTAAAAGAAAAAGAAGAAAAAGAAGAGAAAGAAGGAGAGGAAACTTCAGTAGAAAAATCAATTAATAATACCAATCCAATTTGGGTTAAGAAGCCAAGTGAATTAACCAAAGAAGATTACGAGAAATTTTATAGAGAATTATATCCTTTTGGAGAAACGCCTTTGTTTTGGATTCACCTTAATGTAGATTATCCATTTAATTTAACGGGTGTATTGTATTTCCCTAAAATCAAACAGAGCTACGAAATACAAAAAGACAAAATTCAATTATATTGTAATCAAGTTTTTGTTACAGATGAAGTAAAAGACATTGTTCCAGAATTCTTGATGTTGCTACATGGTGTGATTGATAGCCCAGATATTCCATTGAATGTAAGCCGTAGTTATTTACAAGGCGATCCTAATGTGAAAAAAATTAATTCACATATCACTAAGAAAGTAGCCGATAAATTAGAAGAGATTTTCAAAAACGAGCGCAGCGAATTTGAACAAAAATGGGAGAGTCTTGGCTTGTTTGTGAAATACGGTATGATGACCGATGACAAGTTTTTAGAGAAAGGAAATAAGTTCTTGGTGATGGAAGATACGGCTGGTAAATTCCACACATTAGAAGAATACAAAATGGCCACTGAAGCCATTCAGAAAAATAAAGAAGGCAAGCAAGTAGTATTATACACTACCAATCCAATTCAACAAGATGCTTATATACAAGCAGCTGTAGCCAAAGGGTATTCAGTTGTTAAAATGGAAACATTGGTTGATGCTGCATTCCTCAATACCATGGAAATGAAATGGGAGAATGTAACATTTGTTCGTGTAGATGCTGATATCGTAGATAATTTGATCGATAAGCAAGAGACCAGTGAAACGGTATTGAGTAAAGAAGAAACAGAAAAATTAAAAGAACTCTTTACATTACAAATCCCTGAATTACATGTTACCACTGAAGTGAAAGGATTGAGTGTGGATGCTGCACCAGTTGTAGCTACTCGACCTGAATTCATGCGCCGCATGAAAGACATGGGTGCTGCAGGTGGCGGAATGACTGCATTCTATGCGCAAATGCCTGATGAAGTAACACTTACTGTAAACGGTAACCACCCGATTTATCAAAGCTTACTCAAAGAAACCAACGATGAAATAAAAACCAAGCAAGTTAGAAATTTAGCAGATCTGGCTTTATTGTCTCAGGGTTTATTAAAAGGAGCAGAACTTACTAATTATATCAACCGAACCGTTGAAATGATGCAGAAAGAAACAGCTACAGCTTAAAGCAAGAATTTAAATTAAAAAAGAGAATGGCTGTCTGAATAGGCGGCCTTTCTCTTTTTTGGGAGCCTTAGAGTTTGATAGCCCATTCATTCAACATTGGTCTACCCAATAATGCATTTGCCTCTTTATCGTTTTTAAACTGTTCTTTCTTAGGATTCCATTCCAGTTTTCGATTTAATTGATAGGCAATATTCCCAATATTACAAACTGAAGAAGTACGATGCCCAGTCTCAACATCACAAATAGGTGCTTTTCTTGTGCGCATAGCATTCAGAAAATCTTTGTAATGGTCTTCACTCTTATAAACATGTTTTTCAGTTTCACCTATGATTTTATCTTTTAAAGAAGCCGGAGTGGTTTCCAGTTTTCCACGGGCTACTTTAATCTCTCCTTCCGTTCCAATGAAATGTATGGCGTTATCCCAATCCCATTTCTCATGTGTCATAATGATGCCATTTTCATATTTATAAGTCAGGAAAGGATGATCTTTGCCATCAGGAGCTGTCACTTCAATTGGACCGCTATTATCCATATCCAATGCCCATTGAACAATGTCAAACATATGTGCACCCCAGTCAGTTACTTTGCCACCTCCAAATTCTTTGTAGTTTCGCCAGTTGGGATATACATCTTTAGTTACTGGTGGTGCAAGCTCTGAATTAAATACTGCTGGTGCATTCGGACCAAGCCATTTGGTCCAGTCCAATCCTTCTGGAATAGTTTCTGCAAGTAGGTCGTATGGTTTTGGCGGAGGCCCTACATTTACTTTTATTTTTTTGATTTCTCCAATATAACCGTTCCTTATCAGCTCTGCAGCCTGTCTGAATTCTTTCCAAGAGCGTTGCATACTTCCAGTTTGAAAAACGCGGTTGTACTTGCGTGTTGCATTCACCATGGCGCGACCTTCTTTTACTGTTAATGACAATGGCTTCTCACAATAAATGTCTTTTCCTGCTTCCGCTGCTCTAACAGCTGCTGCCGCATGCCAATGATCTGGTAACGCAATTACTACAGCATCTACATTCTTTAGCGCAAGTAATTCTCTGAAATCATTGTACATAGGTATGTCTGAATAAGTTCCTAGCTGCGGATTTTTCTCATAGTTGGCTTTAATAGCATTATTTGTCTTATTAGCTTTAGCTTGATATACTTCACTTATTGCAACAAAGCGAATTTGTGCTGTTTTTAGAAAATAGTTGGAAAGAATCCCTCCTTGTTTTCCAGCACCAATCAATCCGAGGTTAATGATATCACTTGGAGCAGTATACTTTATTCCAGTAGAGCCAAATCCACCCAATACATGACGGGGCAGAATCATAAATCCTGCTAATACTTTCGCGCTGTTTGCAACAAAATCTCTTCTGGAGACGGAGCTCAATTTTTTCTCTTTCATTTGATTTTTATTTGTGTTTTAAGTGCATTCACAATATAATGAAAATGTTTTAGCGAATTGCATAAAAACAGACACGTTATAGAAAATAAAAGTTTGACGTTTCCTTCTAAATGATTTGTTTTACCAATAAATAGAGTATCCTCATTTTGACATCGCCTTATATCGTAACATTGCTTCAATATAATAGTAATCTGCATAAGTAAGTGGCACATCTACTTCGGAATTACCTGGTAGGTGTCCAGTACTATGTTTTAAAATAAAGCCACCATTGGAATTTGCGATTGCTGTATAGGTGGGTGAGGAAAGTGATTGAATGATTTTTTCTGCAAAACTAAAATAAATATTACTTTTTTTAGCATCGGTGTATCCACTTAATTCCAATAATGCTGCAGCGGTAATTGCAGCTGCAGAAGCATCTCGATAAGTTGCTGGAATGTCAGGACTATCATAATCCCAATAAGGTATATTATCAGCAGGTTTTTTAGGATGATTCATAATAAAGCGGGCAATATTAGTTGCATGTATTAAATACTTTTTATCTTTTGTGGCTCGATACATCACAGTATATCCATAGAGCCCCCATGCTTGTCCTCTTGCCCAAGCTGATGCATCGGCAAAACCTTGATGGGTTTTCTTTTCAAATACAGATCCATTAGTAGGGTTATAATCAATTACATGATAAGAACTAAAGTCGCTTCGAAAATGATTTTTCATAGTGGTGTTTGCATGTGTCACAGCTAACTTGTAATAAGAAGAGTCGCCTGAAAACCTAGTTGCCCAAAATAGCAATTCCAAGTTCATCATATTGTCAATTATGACAGGAAATTTCCAAGTGCCATGATCCCATGATTTAATACATCCAATGGTTTGATTAAATCTTGTGCTCAAAGATTTGGCACTGTTCAATAAAATATCAGTGTATGCTATTGTTGAATTTAATTGATTGGCATAGCCAAAGCTACAAAATATCATGAAACCTAAATCATGTGTTCTTGTATTGAATTGTTCTTTTTCTAAAAGCTTCAATTTTTTTGTTGCTTCATTTAATAAAGCGGTGTCTTTAGAGTATTGATACAAATACAATAAGGAGCCCGGATAAAAACCACTTGTCCACCAACTAGAGTTGCTAGTTTCTAATTTTTTAGTAGCATGAAATGTTTTGGGTAAAACATCTGTTGGTAAAGACTTAGCCAAAAACTTGTATTGATAAATGGCTTTTAATAGTGCGGTGTCGATGGTTCTTAGTAATGCAGGATTTGCCTTTGAGATTATTTTCGTTTGAGCGTCATTTATTTGAGAAAACCCCAACCCTATGAGCAAAAGCAGACATTTACAAGTTGTATTCATATAGACAATTTTTAATTTGGAATACCACACTCTATAAAAGTGTGGTATTCTAAATTAAATCAAAGAAGTATGATTAATCAGGAATTTTATCCAATGCTGGAACATTTAGTTCTGCTCCGGAATAACCAATATTTTGATTTATTCTACCATCCGTGTTTCCATTAATTGCTGATTGTGGAATAGGCCATAAAACATGGTACTGGCTTATTTTAAATCTTGCCTGAAAATTAGTCACGAAATTCTTTGCATAAAATACATTCTTTTCTAAAATTCGATCTACCATAAAATTTGAAGTAGAGAAGTTTGCTAATGTATATACTTTTCCATTATACGGCTGTCCGGTTTTGGCAAACAAGTAAGCTATTCTTGTTAATTCGGTTTTACGTCCTTCTTCATAATACAATTCTCTGGCTCTTTCATCTAAAACTGTAGCAATGCTCATTTTTCCAGCAGTATAAGGTGTGCATTTAGCTCGGGTTCTAACTGCATTCACATCAGCAGCAGCAGCAGCTAAATTTCCTTTCCAAACATAGGCTTCAGCACGAATTAAATAGGTTTCTGCTAAACGAGCAACATACCAGTCAGTTGCACCCCCTCTCATTGGTGTTGCATATGTATCGGGAATATAAATTTTGTAATGAGGCCATGGATACCACAAACGCAAAGTATCTGTACATAACAATGTTCCGTTCGGAAGTGTGCCTCCATTTGAAAACAGCATTAATCTTTGACCATACCATTTGGTACCTTTTAATGCAGGGTTACTATAACGCATGTTTTCCATATAATTCCAGTTCCCTGATGTTGAATCATGTCTAAGATCATTTACATCATCCCATATTTCATTATAGTGGTAAGAGGTGGAACGGCAACGGCCAATGCCACGACCATATAATTGCATAATATCTATCTCAATATTAGCAAGGGGGGAAATTGGGTTTGTACTATAACCATCAGGTGTTCTGATACCGGAAATAGATAAGCCGGGAACTGCTTGGCGCATGGATTGAATACCATTTGCAAAAGCACCAGGATTTCCAAAGGCATCAGTTACTATAAACAAAGCCTCAGTGTTTGTGGCAGCGGCTTTGTTGGCCGGCCGGTGTAAATCCCAAGTAATATTTTTACTGGCATTTGAAGCATCAACCCCAAATCTGGAAGTCATTAATCTATAAGTACCATTATTAATTACTGCACTGGAAGCAGTAATCGCCTCATCAAATAAACCCAATGAAAGATTCACTTTTGCTAATAAATGATAGATGACACCTTTATTTACATCTCCTTTATCAGTTACCCAAGGAACATTGAGGGCAGCAAATTCAAGATCAGTTTTCATTCTTTGTAAAATCACTTCTCTTTTCACTGTAGCAAAATCAGTTTTGGCACTGGTCAATTCTTTCAAAGGACAAGGAACATCACCAAATTGATTGGTTAAACGATAAAAGAAGTAAGCTCTGTAAAAATATGCTTTACCTAAAATAATGTTCTTTGTTGCATCAGGTATTGAAGTAGCCGCAGGTAATCTTGATACAATTGTATTTGCTAAACGAACTCCTATCCATTCTTGTTCCCAATACCAACCAATTCTATTAAAATCGCCGTTGTTTAATTGGGCATCCGGTTTAATTTGGTCATCTAAATTTTGAGCAGGTCCGGATTTATCACTAGTACCATCCACTGCCACTTCTGAAAAAATGGTTTCTGTAATGATGGGGGCACCATCGCCATACCATTCTCCTTTCAAATTTCTTGCACAACCATTTAAAGCAGCATTAAAACCTGTTACATCTACCAATGTATTTTCAGGAGAGAAAAACGAGAGGGGCGTTGGTTTTAACCAATCTTTTTGACAACCCTGTAAAATCATCGTAGTTAATACGATGATAGAAGAGAGACTAATTAATTTATAAATATTTTTCATTTTCATTTTTTTTATGGTTTAGCTTATAATGTTAGATTGATTCCAAAATTATAGGTAACAGGCGTTGGAGAAATATTAGTACCACCTCCGTTTTGAGAACCATTGCCATGAAATTCTGGATCGAAGTAATCCCAACTTGAAAATACTGCCGCATTTACTATATTGAAATAAAACTTCATTGAATCAATTTTCCATTTTTTGCTTACTTCTCTTGGAAGGGTATAAGCAAGACTAACGTTATTTAACCTAATAAATGAAGAATTTCTATAATTGTTCCAACTAACTCCACCACCTCTGGTTGAACCAATTTTTCCATAGGTATCAATTTGGTTATTAGGTGTCCAATAAGGAACTTGGTAAAAGTTTACACGATCATAAAAAATGTTATTACTTCCATTTCTTGAGCCATTGGTTGCCTCATTATAGGTAGTTAGTTGTCCAGCTTTGGCATATAAAGAAAAAGCAAAATCCCAATTCTTATATTTGAATTCGTTTCTCAAATTCCAAGAAAATTTTGGCAAAAGATCACCAATGAATCTTTTATCATTAACAGGATCATTAACATTTGCAGAAGTGGCAAATTTTCCATCATTATTTCCATCTACTAAACGCATATCACCTGGAAGGAAACCGTATTTTTGGGCCTCTGCCTTATCTGCAATTTTCCAAACGCCTTGGATTGGATAATCATAGATAGAGGTTATAGATTTTCCAATAAACCATCCATTGTTAATATCATTTTTTTCAGAGCTGCCAATTTGTTTTCCGGTAATCGGATCATAATCTGGTGTTACACCATATAAGGAGATAATTTTATTTGTATTTGTCCAAATGCCGAAATTAGTATTCCAACTAAAATTTCCCTTCTGAATATTTATGGAATTAATACTAAATTCAAAACCTTTATTTTGAACCTCTCCAATATTGGTAAGAATACTGGTAAATCCGCTGACAGTAGGTAAAGATCGATTCACAAGTAAATCTTTTGTGGTTCTATTATACATATCAATGGCACCACTCACTTTACCTTTAAAGATGGAAAAATCTAATCCAAAATTGGTTGAACTATTTCTTTCCCATTTTAAAGCAGGATTGGCTAAGTTGGTTCCTGCCACAAAAGATGAATTATAGCGTGCACCACCAGCAGTTATAAATTCATAAGTGCCAGAATTCAAATTAGACAATGCTGCATAACGACCAATAGACCTATTTCCATTTTCGCCATAAGAGATTCTAACTTTTGCATAATCAAGCCATTTAGAGGTTCCATGCATAAATTTTTCTTCACTTAATGCCCATGCAAAACCAAGTGAAGGGAAAGTAGCCGTAGGATTTGATTGACCAAATGCAGAGTAACCATCCTTGCGAACCGTGGCTGTTAAAAAATAACGGTTGTTATAATTATAAGCCAATCTACCCATTAAAGCAGTACCCGTTTCGTATTGATCATCACTACTTACAATTGCTGGAACAGTACCAAATTGAATGGCACTATAACCTAGGTTGTCGTTAGGTAAAAAATTCTCAGCTTGAATATTGGTATTCCAAGATTGAAATTTCTCTGCGTTATATAAAAAAGTTGCTTCGATAGAATGTTTGCCAATCTTTTTATTCCAACGGATAATATTATCTAATTGCCAAGAATACACAGTTTGGTTTCGTCTGTTTACAATTCCTTTTCTTGCAGCGATATCTGGTCTTGTAGAGGGTTGATGTTGGTATTCGCGCAATATATCATATCGAGGAGAAAAGTTAACTTGATAGGAGAACCCCCAAGGTAAAGATCCTTTTGCAAAAATTGATGCAAAAAAATCATCATATTTATACATACGTTTGTCATAGGCTTGGTTTAAAAAAGGATGTGAATTAGACCCCGGATCATCATTCGGACTTTGTCTAACACTTACTCCATCAGCTGCATAAAAAGAACCCCATGTGGATGTAGCTGCTATATTATTAAAGTTAACAGGTATAGTACTCTCGTCTCTATTTGAGTATTGAAAATTCATGCCCACTGTTAAAAAACTAGCCGCTTTGGCTTCTAAATTAAAACGGGTACGAAATGTTTTGTATTGATCTCCTACGGTTAAACCTTGGTTGGTTAAATATCCCAAAGAAAAATAATAATTATAATCTTCTTTTCTTTGCGCTATGCTAACTGTATGATCTTGTTGAATAGCATTTTTATTATAAATTAGTTGTTCCCAATCTATAGGGTTATTCGCCTTATAATTTGTTAATTCAATAGGTTTAAATAATAATCGACCGAACCAAACATCTCTCACATCTTGGGTGCTGGAAGATCCATCTAATGCCAGCCATTCAGCTTGAGAAATTTCTGTTAATGGCAGTTTAGAGGGGTCTGTGAAAAGATGCTTGATCTTAGGTTTTGAAGTAGAATCAAAATTTCTCAACGCCCACAATGCATCTGAACGAAATTGTAAAAATTCACTAGAATTTAATAAATGAGGTTGGTTAACCAACTTGTTGGTACCTAAATTACTATTTACAGTAATAACCGGTTTGCCAACTTTACCTTTTTTAGTAGATATTAAGATAACACCATTTGCCGACCTTGCGCCAAATACTGCAGCAGAGCTTGCATCTTTTAAAATATCAATGGTTGCAATATCATTAGGGTTGATATTTGCCATAGTCCCTGGGAAAATGACACCATCTAATACAATTAGCGGATCGGATGATGCAGTTAAAGTTCCTTGACCTCTAATAGTTAAGTTAGAACCAGTACCTTTAGTACTTGGGTCAAAACCAACACTTAATCCGGGTGAATTGCCCCTTAACAAATCTTGTACTGATCTTGGATTTTCGTTTTCAAACTGGGTTGCTTTAACTTGTGTAACTGCACCCGTTAAATCCTTTTTCTTGGATGTGCCATACCCCACCACTACTACATCATTCAGGTCAGATATTTGATCAATCAAGCTGACATTAATGATTGTTTTGTTAGTTACTGCTATTTCTTTTGTAATGAAGCCAGTAAAACTAAAAAACAAATTTTGGTTGTTTGGAACATCCACTATTTTAAACATTCCTTTGGCATCGGAAAGAACGCCTCGGTTAGTACCTTTAATAGAAATAGACACACCTTCTAATGGTGCATTTTTTGAATCGGTAACCTTTCCTGTAATTGTTATAGGTGCGAGGTTACTTAATCCAAATTTGTGGATTGATTTAGCCTGAACTTGGATGGGTGCAAAGGCAATTAGGAGTAGCAGGGGAAAAGCTGAAAAGTAAAATCTTTTGTAGCCCACGGACGGAAGTTTTGGTTTTTTTTTCATTTGGCAATGTTGTTTAAGTGAATAATAACCTCGTAAACGGCAATCTGTTTAAGCTTTTGGCCGTTTTATTAATAGATTGTTAAATTAATGTAGTTTTTGTATCCTAAGTAGAATTCTAAAAAAAAGTATCAATAATTATACGAAAACGTTTTCGAGAATATTTATAACTCAAACCTATATTTTACATAAATTAGAGCTATTCGAATCAAATACTTGTTTTATGAAAAAAGCTTCACTTCGACTGCTCACTTCGGTATTATTAATAATACTTTTTCAAACAATCGGTTATGCAAAACCAGACCCCCTTAAAAACGTTAAAGTACTCGTATATACAAAAAATGGAAAGGGGTATATACATGATAATATAGCATCTGCAGTGGCCAGTATACAAGATTTGGGAAAAACCTATCAATTTCATTCAACCATTTCAGACGATCCCAGCGTTTTTACAGAGAGTACCCTGAAAAAATATCAACTAATTATATTTACCAGTACCAATAATGATGTGTTTGATACGGATGATCAGCGCCTTGCTTTTAGAAGATATATAGAAGCTGGTGGCGGATTTGTAGGAGTACATTCCGTTACAGGCACAGAAAGAAATTGGAAATGGTTTAAAATGATGTTGGGTGAAAGCTTTTCCTGGCACGCAAATGCGCAAAAATTCAGTATCAAAAATATCGACCCTACACATCCTTCTATGGAAGGAGTTCCAGCATTATGGGAAAGATTCGACGAGTGCTATTTTGGAAAGGAACTTTACCCTGGAATGAAAGTTTTGATGGTACATGATTTAAGTAGTTTGCGGACAGATCAATCCGAATTGATTGTTAAAAACTCGGGTTCTTTTGCGCACTTTTATCCTGCAGTATGGTATCAAGAATTTGAAGGAGGGCATATTTGGGTAACCACACTCGGGCATAGTAAAGAAAGTTATGAAGATCCCATTTATAAGAATCATTTGTTGCAAGGGATCCGATATGTTGCATCAGTATCAAAAGGGCCGAATTATACAAAAGCAAGCGCTACACATAAAGATGATAACTTAAAAAAATAAAACGATGTCTGAAAAAAAATCATTCAACAGAAGGGACTTTATGAAAACTGGTATTAAAGGAGGAGTGGCTACAACTCTAGCTGTAACAGGATTTCCTACAATTGTTCCTGCTTCTGTATTTGGGAAAAATGCCCCTAGCAATAAAATGAATATTGCTGCAATAGGCGTTGGTAGAATTTCGCGCGACCATGATATGGCGGAAACATTAAAGTATGACCATGCCAGAATTATGGCGGTTTGTGATTTAGATGGTAAACGACTTGAAAATGGCAAAAAATATGTAAATGATTTTTATAGCAAAAAAATAGGGAAGGTATATGATGGAGTAACGATGTATTCCGACCATCGCGAATTACTATTAAATAAAGACATTGATGGAGTACTAATTAGTACTCCGGATCACTCACATGCATATTTAGGTATTCATGCTGTTGAGGCGGGTAAGGATGTATATTTACAAAAGCCAGCTTCTTTAACCATAGCGGATGGCAGAGCACTCAGCAATGCCGTGCATAGAACGGGAAGAATTTTACAAATTGGGAGTCAACAACGTTCTTCTTCACAATTCAGATTTGCTGCAGAATTAGTAAGAAATGGAAGAATTGGAAAACTAAAAACGGTATATGTTGGTTTGCCTGGTGATCCTGGCGGAGAGGAAGAGCCAGAAATGCCTATCCCCTCTACCCTTAATTATGAAGCATGGTTGGGTTCTACTCCATACATATATTATACCGAGAAGAGGGTGCATCCTCAAAATGATTATAGTAGACCAGGTTGGTTGCGTTGTGAACAGTTTGGCGCAGGTATGATCACCGGATGGGGAGCACATCATGTGGACTGTGCGCACTGGGCGATGGATACAGAGTATACGGGTCCAATTGAAGTGTCTGGTAGAGCTAATTTTCCCACAAAGGGTTTATGGAATGTACACGGTCTGTTTCAAACAGAAGGTATTTACGAGAATGGAGTTAAAATGATCATCAGTAATGAACTACCCAATGGTATTAAGTTTGAAGGTAGTGAAGGATGGATTTTTGTTACAAGAGGAAACTATAAAGCAAGCGCAAATGAACCTGTGGTAAATACTGCTAATTCAAAAGCGCTTTCTGCAAGTAATGATAAGATTATCACTTCTGTGATTGGTCCAAATGAAATCAATTTATATAGAAGTGAAGAGCAACATGGAAATTGGTTGGATTGCATGCGTTCAAGACTTCAACCAATTTCTCCAGTGGAAGTTGGTCATCGCTCTTGTTCTACATGTTTGGTTCACCACATTGTGATGAAATTAAAAAGAAAAGTAAATTGGGATCCTACTAATGAACGATTTATCAATGATGATGAAGCCAATAGTATGCTTAACCGTGCACATCGTTTTCCATACGAAGTTAAAGGCCTTATCTGAAAATTAAAATAGTATAAAAAATGAATACTAGGTCTTTATTAGTTGTTGGCTTATTTGTGGCACTGAACGGTTTATGTCAAGCCCCAATAAAATTAATCACGCTTGACCCTGGACATTTTCATGCAGCGTTGGTACAAAAACAGATGTACCCCCAAGTTGATCCTACGGTATATGTTTATTCAAAAAAAGGGAGCGATTTAATTCAACATTTAGATAAAATTAAAGGATATAATTCAGCAAAAACAGGGGCTACAAATTGGAAAGAATCGGTGTATGAAGGAGATGATTTTTTGCAAAAAATGTTAACAGAAAAAAAAGGAAATGTGCTGGTGTTGGCGGGCAATAATCAACTGAAAACAGATTACATCTTAGCATCTATTCAAGCGGGCTTGAATGTGTTTTCTGACAAGCCAATGGTTATAGACGAAAAAGGGTTTATCAAATTAAAAGTTGCTTTTGAAACAGCTCAAAAAAAGAAATTGTTGCTCTATGATATAATGACAGAACGCTATGAAATAACCACTCAATTACAAAGGGCACTGTCTATGCAGCCTGACCTATTTGGAAAATTAGAAAATGGGACGCTAGAAAATCCTGCAGTAACAAAAGAAAGCGTTCACCATTTTTATAAATATGTTTCTGGGTTTGTGTTAACAAGACCTGGTTGGTTTTTTGATGTGGCCCAAGAAGGAGAAGGGATAGTTGATGTTACTACGCATTTGGTAGATTTGGTGCAATGGGAATGCTTTCCAAATATGGCAATCGATTATCTAAAAGACATTAAACTCCATAAAGCAAAAAGTTGGTCAACACTCATTTCAAAATCGCAGTTTTTAGAAGTTACAAAATTGGCAGAGATTCCAACCTATCTTGAAAATTACACAAATGCGAATAAGGATATCAATGTATTATGCAATGGTGAGATTAATTACACTTTGAAGGGTGTACACGCTAAAGTTTCGGTGATTTGGAATTATAAAGCACCGGATGGTACGGGTGATACACACAAATCTATCATGCGAGGAACCAAAGCAAATTTGGTGATCAAGCAAAATGCTGCACAACAATACAAACCAACCTTATATATCGAACCTTTAAATGACCACGCATCAGTGAATGCAGCTGTGGAAAAAGTGATGAAAAACATTATTATTCAATATCCAGGCATTTCCTTGAAAAAAAATGAATTAGGATGGGAAGTATTGATACCAGATTCTTATAAAGATGGGCATGAAGCACATTTTGGTAAAGTGACTGAAAAATATTTGGGCTTTTTATTGAATAATAATATGCCTTCATGGGAAATACCTAATATGATTGCTAAGTACTACACTACTACGCAAGCACAAAAGCTAGCGTCAAAAAAATAAACTATGCTAACTCAATTACAAAAATTGGTCTTACTTTTTTTCATAGCTTCATTGTTATTGATAACAGTAAATGCTCAAGTAAAAGCTATTAATGTAACGCTGGGAACTTATAAAACTATTTTCGATATGCTCCGTGATGTACCAGGCCTTGAAGTAAAATCCAATAGTATTAAATCTGGAGGTACGGTTATTGTAAGGGGAATAGGAAGTTTGAATATTCAAAAACCGCCATTATTTATAGTGAATGGAGTGGTTTACAATGGAGATATAACCAATATTAATCCACAAGACGTGGAGGCCATTTCAGTATTAAAAGATGCCGCTTCAACTTCTGTTTATGGTGCACAAGGAGCAGGTGGTGTGATGGTGATTAATACAAAAAGTGGAAATTTCCCAGTAAATAACCCCACTGTAGAAAATCATTCTGAATCTGCGTATACTTATTTTATTGATCATAAAACAGTTTTGATTGTGTATGATAAGGAAGATAAAATTTTGACACAAGGCATTATCCAAATTCAACGCGATAGTATGCTGGTCTTTAAAGTAAAAAGAAAAGAATTGCTCATACCTATTAAAAATATTCTTAGGGTAGAAATGGTCAAAGAATAATTTGTCATTATTTAAATAAATTACAAAAATTCGTAAATTAATATTCCGAATATCCACCAATAATCATGCAATTCAGGCAATTTTACATAAACAAATTAGTATGGGTACAAGAAATTATTTTAATTAGCGGATAAAGTGATTTTAGTTATTGGCGGTGAGGTAATACTTGGTAATTAATTTATAAATTATTTTATTTAGTTGGCAATAAATCCACCACTTTTAACTGCAAGTTTACATTACCTTGAAATTCATTTTCATCAATAGTAAATACAATGTCAAATGGTTGTTGAGATAAAAGTATAGAAAATTTATGTGCTAAATTAAATCCGATGCCATTGAATGTAACACCGTTTTGTTTTACTACAAATTTTACATGATGGTCTTTTACGATTTTTGAAAAGCCTGTATCAGTTACACCACGAGCAACAAAAAGGGGGCGCATATTATCTGGGCCAAATGGTTCCATCTGGCAAAGTATTTTATAAAAACCAGGAGTGATAGTCTTGAATTCAACCTCGGTATCAATGACCAATTCTGGAATCAATTGTTCGGGAGTAATTCGGGCACTTACTGCTTTTTCAAAGGCAGTAGTAAATGCTTCAATCTGATTAATCTCCAATGTCATACCAGCTGCAGCAAAATGACCTCCATAACCCAATAGATGTTCTCTACATGCATGTATGGCTTCATATAAATTAAAACCTGCTACACTGCGCGCACTACCTGCTGCATATTCGCCACTCTTGGTTAACACTATTGTTGGTCTATAATACGTGTCTATCAATCTGCTGGCAACAATGCCTACAACTCCTTTATGCCAATGTTCCTGATAAACCAGCGTAGAACGCTTTAAATGATTATTTGGGGTAGCTTCTAATAAGGCCAATGCTTCAACCGTAATATTGGCATCAGCTTCTCTGCGATCGGAATTATCGCTATGTAACATTTGTGCAAATTCAATCGCTTTTTGTTGATCTTTTTCAATGAATAGTTGCACTGCTTTTTTGGCTTCATCCATTCTGCCTGCTGCGTTTACCCTTGGTGCAATCACAAAAACCAAACTGGTTAAACTCATTTTCTTTTTCACACCTGCTAAATCTATCAAGGCTTTTATACCAACTGATGGGTTGCTGTTTATTTTTTCTATTCCATAAAAGGCCAATGTTCTATTTTCTCCCGTAACAGAAACGATATCTGCCGCAATGGCAATGGCTACTAAATCGATATATTCTAAATAACTCGATTGAGGCAATTGTAATTTTTCACTAAGCGCCATCATCAATTTAAATCCAACTCCGCAGCCGCATAATTCTTTAAATGGATAATTACAATCAAGTTGTTTGGGATTTAATATGGCAATTGCTGGTGGTAAAATTTCATCTGGTAAATGGTGATCGCAAACAATAAAATCTATATCAATTGATTTTGCATAAGCAATTAAATCAGCCGATTTAATTCCACAATCAATTGATAAAATTAAACTAAAGCCATTTTCTTTTGCATAATCAATGCCTGCTTTTGAAACACCGTAACCTTCTCTATATCGGTGTGGTATGTAAAAATCCACATTTGGATGAACCGCCAATAAAAACTGGCTCATACTGGCAACAGAAGTGGTTCCATCTACATCATAATCTCCAAATACTAAAATGGATTCTTTATTATCAAATGCCAATAATATTCTATCAACTGCTTTACCCATGTCTTTCATCAACCATGGGCTATGTAAGTTATTTAATGAAGGGCGGAAAAATTGTTTGGCTTTTTCAAAATTATCAAAACCTCGTTGCACCAATAAAGTACAAATAGTAGCATTGATTTGTAACGCTTCTTGAAGTGCCACTACTTTATTAGAAAGACCAGATAATATGTTCCATCTTTTCTGCATCAATATTCTCTATCAGTAGTATAACGAACTAATTCCTCTAATGCATCTCTTACTTCTGATGCTGGAAACTCGTGTAATATGTTCAATGCCTCATCTCTGAAAGCAAACATTTTATTGGTTGCATAATCGATTCCTCCATATTTTACTACTGCATCAATTACAAATGCTACTTTATCTTTTTTTGTGTTTTCATTCTTTACTATATAAATAACTTTTCTTTTGATATCTGTTGGACAATTATTCAACATGTAAATTAAAGGGAGAGTCAATTTTTTTTCTTTAATATCATTGCCTGTTGGTTTGCCAATATCTGCACTACTGTAATCGAAAAGATCGTCTTTAATTTGAAATGCCATTCCTACTTTTTGTCCAAATACCCTCATTTTTTCTACATCGGCTTCGTTGTTGAATGTACTCACCGCACCAGCAGCGCAAGCAGATGCCAGCAAGGAAGCTGTTTTGCCATTAATGATTTCATAATACACATCTTCTTTCAAATTGAGGTTTCTAGATTTTTCTATTTGTAATAATTCTCCTTCACTCATTTGCTTAACTGCCTCCGATAAAATGCGCAATACTTCATGGTCTTTATTATTCAATGACAAGAGCAATCCCTTTGATAATAAATAATCACCAACCAACACGGCTATTTTATTTTTCCAAAGTGCATTGATCGAAAAAAAACCTCTACGCTCTAATGATTCATCCACCACATCATCGTGTACTAAAGTGGCTGTATGCAATAATTCTACCAAGGATGCTGCCCTATAAGTACTTTCTGTTATTTCGCCACCTAGTTTAGCACTCAATAAAACAAACATTGGTCTCAGCTGCTTACCCTTGCGCTTTACAATGTATTGCATGATTCTATCCAATAAGGCAACTCTGCTCTTTACAGCCTCCCTGAAATGGGCTTCAAAAAGGGTTAATTCGGTTCCAATTACTTTTTTTGCTAAATCCATGTTATAATTATGCTGCAATATATGCCTCATATAGTCAAAAATAGGTGTAAAAGGCAGCGTTTGGTGTATATTTGTGGTCAATAACTCAAATACTTGAATATGAATATGAGAAAGATTTTATTAACAGTAGCACTGGCAATTTTTGCACAGGTATCACTTTTTGCACAAACCGATTGGGGTTGGGATTGGAAAGATTCTTCTAAAATTGCCAATAAAGACCTCCCTCAATTCAATGAATTTTTAAACAATCAATATCCTTATCCTGCAAAACCAAGAAATCAGTGGGAATTAGGTTTTGGAGTAGGACCTTCTTTTATTTTGGGAGATGTGAATGCTAAAATAGGCTATGGTGCATCAATTTCAATGCGTAAAGCTTTGGGTCATGTATTTTCTTTTAGAGGGTCTTTGGCTGGATTATGGAATTCAGGATCTCCTAGTGATTTTGGAAAAGCAGCTGGACAAGTTGATTATAAAAACCAGGCCTTTGTTTTAGGTGCAGATTTAATTGCTTCTTTAAACACTATTAGTCACTACCGCGGAAATCCTAAATCAAATATTTATTTATTAGTTGGATATAGTTTAGTTGGTTCTAAGGTGCAATACAAAAATGCTCTTGGTGCTCAACCTGATGGATACAGTATTTTTTATGGACAACGACCTGGAATGACCAATACACAAGAAGGGTTAATAACAACCATGTTTGGATCAACAGTTAATAATAGAAAATCTTATTCATTAATGCATGCCGTAAATGTAGGTGCTGGTGTTTCTTTTAAAATCAGCGATAAAATGAATGCTGGCATAGAACAAAAATTTATTATAACTGCTCCAGGATATGATTATCTTGATGCATTTAAGGCCGATAACAACAATGATTATATCAGTTTTACTACACTAAGATTAAATGTGAACATTGGCAATTCCGACAGAAAAGTACAGCCATTGTATTGGATCAATCCTAACAATTTTGTGTACAGTGAAATGAATTCTCCTAAACACATGAAAGTGCCAAAAGTTATGTTGCCTGATGGAGATAAAGATGGTGTAACAGATCAGTTTGATATGGAGCCAAATACACCAAAAGGAGCTCCTGTAGATGCTCATGGTGTGTCTAAAGATACTGATGGAGATGGTGTTCCAGATTACAGAGATAAGGAATTACTTACTTTACAAAAATGTTTCCCAGTAAATAATGACGGTATAGGTAATTGTCCTGAACCTGCATGCTGCAAAGAAATTAAAGACATGATGAGTACAATGAAATTATCTTCTACTGATAAAGTTGATTGTGCCATCGGTGCATTACCAAGTGTTCAATTTAAAGGAACAACTAAACTAAGTAAAGATGCTCAATCTGTTTTGGCTGCTGCCGCTGCAAGTTTAAAAGCCAATCCAACATGCAATGTAAAAGTGATTGGATATGGAACTACAAGCAAATCTGCTCAACAACAAAGTTGGGATCGTGTAAATGCAGTAATTAAATACCTAGTAGAAAAACAAGGTATTGCAGAAGGAAGATTATTGTTTGTGTATGCGCAAGATGGAGATGCCAACACAGTTGATTTACAAGGTACTACCGAACAAGGTCCGAACACAGTTCCTGCTCCACATCCAAATTTAAAAAGTAAGAATTAGTAGTTAAAAAATAAATGCAAAAAACCTCTTCGAGTTATCGAAGAGGTTTTTTTATAAAAACGACTATTGATTCAGGATGTTATAATGCAATTCTCCAAAATTTTGTAAGGAAGATAATTTTAAATCTGCTGCTGCCCATTTTTCTTCTTTACTATTTAATGCATGAGGGATTACCACACATTTCATTCTTGCAGCTTTTGCAGCTATCATTCCATTAAAAGAATCTTCGAAGCAAATACATTCTAGAGGGCTGCTGCTCATTTCTGCAGCACAATTCAGGTATACTTGTGGATGCGGTTTTCCATAAGGCAATTCTTCTGCTGAAGTAGTTGCATTTAGAAATGGGCCAATACCAGTCATACTAACAACTAAGTCTATTAATGCTGGCGGTGATGATGTTGCTAATCCAATTTTGAAATGCTGTTTTGCAAAAAATTCAAATATATGAGCCACACCAGGTAAAATTTTTCCTTTGTGTTCTATTTTTTGCAAAACCAGTTCCACAATTTTTTTTTCTGCTCTATCGGATTCGGTGAGGGGGATTTTATAATAGGTGAACCATAGATGCACAAACTCTTTTGTTCTTAAACCTACACTTGAATTGTATTGCTCAATGGTCATTTTGGTGCCATATAATTGAAATACTTCAGCAGCAGCTTCCTGCCACAATGGTTCACTATCAATTAATAATCCATCAATATCAAAAATGACTGTATTTAAGGGCATTTTATTTTTTTAATAATGCAAATTTATTGTTGCATCTTCATAGTCTGATAGGAAAGAGGCAGTTAATTTTAAAAATAAAATGGTAACAATTTATTTACATTGCTTATTTTGCACCACTTGCTAATACGACTACAATGAATTTAATCGAAAGATTTAAGCAAATTAAAGTTGTCCGCTCATTGGTTTATGGTGTTGTGGGTGTAGCCACCTATCCTGGCCTTGCCATGATTAACAAGATCAAAATCGAAGGAACGGAAAATTTAAAAAACCTTCCAAGAAATAATGTGCTCTTTGTGAGCAATCATCAAACTTATTTTGCTGATGTAATTACTTTCATTCATATTTTTTGTGCTGTAAAATGGAGAAAAGAAAATAAATTAGGAATACCTTATTATTTGTTGAATCCATTTACCAATGTCTTTTTTGTAGCAGCAGAAGAAACCATGAACGGAAGTTTTATCAGTCGCTTATTTAAAATGGGTGGAGCGTTAACTGTTAAAAGAACTTGGCGTGCTGAAGGTAAGGATATTGAAAGAAATAGGGAAGAAGGAGATACTCAAAAAATAGATCAAGCTTTAGAAAAGAGTTGGGTCATCACTTTTCCTCAAGGAACCACTAAGCCATTTGCACCGGGCAGAAGAGGTACAGCTCATATCATTAAGAATAATCAACCTATTGTTGTGCCAGTTGTTATCAATGGTTTCTGGCGTGCATTCAATAAAAAAGGATTGGCCTTTAAAAAGAAGGGCTCTTTGCTTTCCGTTCGATTTAAGGAACCTATGGTAATTGATTATACTCAATCAGTAGAAGAAATTTTAGATCAAGTAATGGAAGCAATTGAGCAGAGTAAAACCTACATGCTCAAGAGTAAGCATCACTTCATGAGTTTGATGGATAAATAGTTAGTCTTTAAAAAAAAGGGCTTTCAATTCATTGGCATCATCGGGTTTCATTTTCCCTGCTAATATTAATCGAATTTGTCTTCTTCTTAATGCTCCTTCAAATAATTTTTGTTCTTCTTCTGTTTCGGGGATTACTTTGGGTACAGGCCTCGGTTTACCATTGGGGTCTAATGCTACAAAGGTAAAAAAGGCCTCATTGCTTTCGTATTTATATTGATGCAGCAAATCTTCTCCCCATACTTTTATATGAATTTCCATTGAAGTATTAAATGCCCTACACATTTTTGCTTCTATATGTACTACATTGCCTAGCTTGATAGGAGTCTTAAAACTTAAATTGTCTACTGAAGCCGTCATGCCGGGGGTATTGGAATGTCTTCCCGCAGCTATACCTGCAGCTATATCCATCCAATACATTAGCCTTCCACCCATTAAGTTTCCAAATGTATTGGTATCATTAGGCAATACCAATTCGTTCATAATGGTTAAACTTTCACTTACTTTTTTTGCTTCCATGTTCATTTTTGTGCTGTAAAGATAGGTGTTGAAGCCTAGTTCGGTGGATTCAATCAATCCTTATTGTTTCTAGATTCTTATAGATTCTAGTGATTCTAAAAAAAGTTGATCTACATCTGCACCTATACCGTGTTCATCACTTAATAATAATTTCATTCCATTGTATTGAACGCCATTGATAACAGGATCAATCTTATGTCCTAATAAGCAAGTATCTAAATCATAAAAATGAATATTATCAAATGCTGAAGCAAAATGCACTTTAGCTGTTAACGCAACCCTGCTTTCTAGCATTCCACCCATCATACAAGGCATATGATGCTTTTCGGCAAGTGCATTAATTTTAATGGCTTCATGAATGCCGCCACTTTTTGCAAACTTTATATTGATGTATTTGCAGGATTGATTTCGAATCATTCTATCTGCATCATGGTATGAGTATACGCTTTCATCGGCCATGATGGGTATAGGTGAAATACTACACAGTTTGGGTAATAATTCGTCATTCCAGGTACGCATGGGTTGTTCACAGAATTCAATATTGTATTTACTTAAAGCAGTTAATACCATAATCGCATCGTCGTAACTCCACCCTTGATTGGCATCAATTCTTATTGTTGTAGTAAGGCCAATTGCTTCCCTTATTTTTTTTATCCTTTCAATATCTGTTGCAGGATCTTTACCTAATTTAACTTTCAATATGTTCACACCTTTAGTAACAAAATCAACTGCTTGAGTTGCCATCTCATCCGGACTATTTATCCCTATAGTTAAATCACTCTCCAACACTTTATTTCCACCCCCTAAAAATGCATACAAAGGTTGTTGTGCATTTTTTGCTGCGATATCATATAGAGCCAGATCAAAGGCACTTTTAGCAGTATGATTTCTAGCAGTGAATAAATCCAATTCGATTAATCGCTGTTCTATATCCAAGGGATTTTTTCCCTTCCACAATTGAGCAAAATCCTTAGCCATTTCGTAGCAAGTATTTTGGGTTTCACCCACAATCATCGGAAAAGCCGAACATTCTCCAACTCCAATGATTCCTTCATCTGTATAGATTCTGATAAATATATTCTGTGCATAGTACATAGTGCCAGTAGCAATTGTAAACGGAACCATTGGAATGGAATACTTATAAATGTCAATATGGGTGATTTGCATAGGGCAAATTTCCTTTTTTTAATTGAATAATGTCAATCATTTACGCATCATCTCAACAATATCTTTTTGTTGATGTTATTAATTATACAAATAAATAAAATGGAAAATCTCAAAGGTAAACAGGTAATCGTAGTAGGTGCAACTGGTGGTATTGGTGCTCATACAACAAAATTAATTAGTAATAGTGGCGCAATTGTTTACATAACCGGTCGTGATGTATTAAAACTCAATCAATTGGCTGAAGAGTTAGGAATTCCTAAGGATCGAGCTTTTGTGATGGATATTGCCAATGAAAATGAAGTAAATAATACCATACAACAAATTCTATCTCAAACCCCCAATATAGACATATTGGTTAATGCTGCAGGAATTGGTATCATTAAACCGATTGAAACACTTAGTTCAGCAGATTTTACCAATAGCCTTCAAATCAATCTTTTTGGAAGCTTTTATTTAGCCAAAGCTATATTGCCATCAATGAAATTGGTAAAAAAAGGGCTAATTATCAATATTCCAGGTGTATTGGGTAAAGTGCCAATGGCAGGAGCCGCTGCTTATAGTGCTAGTAAATATGGTTTAGTGGGTATGATGCAAAGCATCCGTGAAGAATTGAAACGAACAGATATACGAATTACCAATCTATTTTTAGGTGGTGTAGATTCTGCATTTTGGGATAATATTGACCTCCGTGTTCAAAGAGATAAAATGATCCAATCGGAAGAAGCGGCAAAAGCCATCTGGTTCTTGTGTCAGCAACCTCTAAGTGGCGTTGTAAGTGAAATGGTTTTACAGCCGTTTAACCACCAAGCAATCTGATCCAATTAAAAATAGTTTAGAAATTTTACCAAAAGGGTTTCGTACTTAGACAATGTGTGCCGATATTCGCAGTACGAACAAACGTTAGCATGAACATATCTTTTGATAATACCGAAAATGCATTCGCTTACAAAACGGATAAAGAACTAAAGAGCGCTCGCTTTCTCTTTGGTACCATGGGATATTCTTGGTTTGTAAAATTAGGAACAACACTTACCCCCTACATCATGAAGACGGGTATTCCCTTGGTTCATAGCCTTATTCGAAAAACTATTTTTAAACAATTTGTTGGAGGTGAAACCTTAGAAGAAACGTCCAATGTAGGAAATGTATTGGGTAAATATGGTATTCAAGTAATTTTAGATTATGGCGTTGAAGGAAAAGAGGGTGAAGAAAATTTTGATCTTGCAACTGAAGAATTTATTCGTGTAGTTAATTATGCATCCACTCAAAATAATATTCCATTTATAAGTATAAAAGTTACTGGTTTAGCTCGTTTTGAATTGTTACAAACATTAAATGAAGCCCCGAGATTAAGAAGCGGAATTCATGATCATGAAGAAGAAGTAAATGAATGGGATAGAGTTAGGGATAGAATGTACGCCATTTGTGAAGTTGCAGCAGAAAAAAATATTGGTGTATTAATTGATGCAGAAGAAAGTTGGATTCAAGATCCTATTGATCGCTTATGCATGGAAATGATGGAAGAGTTCAATAAAGAAAAAGTGATTGTTTACAATACTATTCAATTGTATCGTCATGATCGATTGAGCTTTTTGAAATTATCTCATCGAATTGCCAAACAACAAGGATTTAAGCTTGGGATGAAATTGGTGCGAGGTGCTTACATGGAAAAAGAGCGCAATCGCGCAATGGAAAGAGAAACTATCTCGCCGATTCAAAAAACAAAATTTGCTACTGATTCAGATTTCAATGAAGCAGTAAAATATTGTATAGATCATATTGAAGAGATTGCTCTTATTATAGCCTCTCATAACGAAGAGAGTAATTTATTGGCAGCTCGTTTATTAGATGAAAAAGGCCTTGGCCATCATCACCCGAATATTCATTTTTCTCAGTTATATGGCATGAGTGATAATATCACTTTCAACCTTGCAAATGAAGGGTTTAGCGTGAGTAAATACTTGCCTTTCGGTCCGATTAAAGATGTAATTCCTTATCTGATGCGAAGAGCTAAAGAGAATAGCAGCGTCAGTGGACAAACTGGAAGAGAACTTTCTTTAATCACTAAAGAATTGAATCGAAGGAAAGGAATATAATCCTGAACCCACAATTTCTTCACAAGCACCATGCTTAAGGTCAATATCAGCCTATTTCTTTGTTAATTTGCTTATGCAAGCTTACCACGATTTACTCAAATATATTTTAGCGCATGGGGCCGATAAAACCGACAGAACAGGTACGGGTACTAAAAGCTGTTTTGGTTATCAAATGCGGTTTGATTTAGCCAAGGGATTTCCCATGGTCACCACCAAAAAGCTTCATTTAAAAAGTATAGTTTACGAATTACTTTGGTTCTTAAAGGGGGATACCAATATTCAATATTTAAAAGAAAATGGAGTAGGTATATGGAATGAATGGGCCGACGATAATGGCGATTTAGGCCCTGTTTACGGTAAACAATGGCGTAGTTGGGAAGGAGCAGATGGCCAAGTGATCGATCAAATTGCTGATGTAATTCATCAACTTAAAAACAATCCAGATAGTAGGCGAATGATTGTAAGTGCATGGAATGTAGCAGAACTGCCAAAAATGGCATTAATGCCTTGCCATAGTTTATTTCAGTTTTATGTTGCCAATGGTAAACTGAGTTGCCAATTGTATCAACGTAGCGCAGATGTTTTTTTGGGAGTGCCATTTAATATTGCTTCTTATGCATTACTTACAATGATGATAGCACAGGTTTGTGATTTAGCATGTGGCGATTTTATTCATAGTTTTGGAGATGTTCATATTTATAATAATCATTTGGATCAGGTTAATTTGCAATTAAACAGAGAACCATTTTCTTTGCCAACAATGAAAATTAACCCTGCTATAAAAAGCATCTTTGATTTTAATTTTGAAGATTTTAATTTAGAAAACTACCAGAGCCATCCAGGAATAAAAGCGCCTGTTGCTGTTTAGTAATGTTGAGCATCAATTCAGTCTATCAATGAATATTTAATTTTTTATAATGACCATTTCTCTTATAGTTGCTGCTTCTTTGAATAACACCATCGGAAAAAATAATGACCTTTTATGGAAGCTACCCAATGATATGAAGCATTTTAAAAATGTTACCTGGGCAATGCCAATTATAATGGGAAGAAAAACATTCGACTCAATGTCTGGCAAACCATTGAATGGTAGGTTGAATATTGTTATTACTCGGCAGCAAGATGGGAATTCAGATGGAGCAGTTAAAGTGAATAGCTTGTATAAAGCATTAGAAATAGTACAAGAAAATGACTACAAAGAAGTGTTTATAATTGGAGGTGGTGAAATATATAAAGCTGCATTATCTATAGCGGATAAAATTTTTCTAACAAGGGTAGAAACTGAAATTGAAGGAGATACATATTTCCCTGAATTGCCTATTGATAATTGGGAGCTAATTGAAGATCATCTTCATCCTTCGGATACTAAACATGCTTTTGCTTATCGGTTTCAAATTTGGCAAAAAAAAGGCTAGTATATATGGATTTTTTCCCCATTCTGTACATCTTAATACAGCTGCTCTTATTGGCAGCAATGGTTTTTACATCTCGCACTCAAAAGAATTTAATTTTCAATCTTTTGGCTACTTTAAATTTGATGTTGTGTTTTTATGGATTGTATTTATTAAGGGTATTTATAGGGTTGGTTCAATTTTTTCGCCCAATAATTCGCAATATTGAAGTTTCGAATTATGCTTCTACATCTTCTTACCTAGAACCTATTATGCGTATAGGGGGAATGGTTTTTTTACCTTTATTATTTTTAATTCCTTGGTGTAGAAAAAGTATACTTTGTACTATTTTTTTTTGCATTTATATTATTTGGAATGTTACTCCTAATTATGGGGATCAATTTGAAATAGTAATCAAAATATTTTTTTGTATAAGTTTATTTGCAGCCACTTATGGGGTACTTTGGTTCTTTAAAAAATTACCTTCACAAACCGCGCATCATTGATGTATAGTTCATTTAAATTAGTACTTAAATATTGCGCCTATTATTTTAAAGCAGATAATGGAAAAGGGCATGGGGTGCATTCTCCATTTGTATTTGATTTGATCACAAAAGTACTAAATGATGATCGGCAATTTTATTCGTTTGAGCAAATTGAACAACTAAGATTTGATTTATTAAAGAACAGATCTAGTGTTACTGTTGGAGACTTTGGTGCAAGTTCGAGGGTGAAAAAATCTCCAATTAGAACTATTTCGGAAATTGCTCATTCATCTTTGAATCCAAAAAAATACAATCAGTTACTATTTAAATTGGTGAATTATTTTTCTCCTTCAGTCATACTGGAACTGGGAACATCTTTAGGAATATCCACTGCTTATTTAGCGAGTGCCAATCAAAATAGCAAGATAATTACGATGGAAGGTTCAACGGAAATTGCCTCTATTGCAAAAGATAATTTCAAAAAAATCTCTATTAAAAATATTCAATTAGTTGAAGGAAATTTTGATATTACATTGAGTGATACATTAGTCCAAATAAAACATATTGATTTTGCTTCTTTGAACGGAAATCACCGATACGAGCCAACCGTTAGGTATTTTGAACAAGTGTTGTTAAAGTCCTGTGAACATACAATAATTGTATTGGATCATATCCATTGGAATGAAGAAATGGAAAATGCTTGGGCTTATGTTAAAAAGCATCAATCAGTTACCCTTACTATTGATTTATTTTTTGTTGGAATAGTTTTTTTTAGAAAAGAAAAATTGGTTAAACAGCACTTTTCAATTCGGTATTAATTTATGTTTATTCTTTTAATTGATTTACGTAAATTACGTTGGCTAGTTATTTGCTAGTTTGTGGTATCAAAACCTATTATAAAATTGAGTTTACCAATTCCATTTTTAAATTCACTAGTTGGCCTTAAAGGATTTAATCAATCTTCTTTCGAAAAAGTACATGATTCCGGGGAACAAGTAACGTCAATTAGATTGAATCCATTTAAGCTTGCATCACCCCATAAAGCATTACAAGAAGCAGCCATTCCTTGGTGTAAAAATGCTTTCTATTTGATGGAGCGACCTTCATTTACTTTGGATCCCCTTTTTCATGCAGGTGCTTATTATGTTCAAGAAGCAAGTAGTATGTTTTTATGGCATGCGATAGCGCAATTAGTGGGTCAAAATACTAAAGGTAAAAAAGTGTTGGATCTTTGTGCGGCTCCTGGTGGTAAGTCTACTTTATTAGCTAGTTATTTTCATGATGGTTTAATAGTAGCCAATGAACTGATAAAATCAAGGGCTGCCATATTGGTTGAAAATGTTATTAAATGGGGACAACCGAATATTATTGTTACTAATAATGATCCAAAGCATTTTAATCAATTGGAGGAATTTTTTGATGTTATTGTAGTTGATGCACCTTGCAGTGGAAGTGGATTGTTTAGAAAAGATCCTTCTGCCATCAATGAATGGAGTTTAGATAATGTAGAACACTGTAGCCAACGTCAAGAAAAAATTTTAACAACTATACTGCCTTGTTTAAAAGAAGATGGGATATTGATTTATTCTACTTGTTCTTATTCAATAGCAGAAGACGAAAAAATAGCCGAATGGTTAACAGAAGAGATGGGAATGACTTCCATTAAGATTGAAAAAAACGAAGATTGGAATATTGTTGAAAGCCAAACGTTGGAGAATACCGCTTTTGGGTACCGTTTTTATCCTGACTTATTAAAAGGGGAAGGATTTTTTATTGCTGCATTTCAAAAAAAATATACTTCAAATGCTTCAAAATGGAAAGAAGTTCAATTAACCAAACCAAATAGAACAGAAATTGATCAAATGAATTCTTTTTTTTCTTTGCCATTTTCCTATACGTATTTCAAACAAAGCGATGCGCTTAGAATAATTGAAAATGAATGGCTAACTTCTTTGCAGCAAATTGCTGCTTGCTTATATATCAAAAAGGCAGGTATTGAAATAGGAGCCATTAAAGGGAAAGATATTATTCCTTCCCACGAATTAGCTGTATCTACTTTAGACAAGTCTGGATTACCTTTTTTCGTTCTAACAATAGAAGAGTCTTTGCAATTTATTCGAAGAAAAGAATTAATCTTGAGTACTGAAAAGGGATGGTGTTTGGTTAAAAATCAGGATCTTTATTTAGGATGGGTAAAAGTTTTACCAAATAGGATTAATAATTATTATCCTGCAGAATGGAGAATATTAAAAGACTAACTTTATCGAATTGAATTGAAAATATGATTTTAAAAAAATTGCTATTATTTGTATTGATTTTCTTACTTGTGGAAGTTCAAGGGCAAGACAGATTAATTATTGATGGCACAAGTGAGAATTATTATGTTTTGCATATTGTCCAAGGGAAGGAATCTCTCTCCAGTATTGGACGTATATATGGGTATACTGCAAAACAATTGTCTCAATTTAACTCATTGAAGCTAACAGAATCCTTACCTCTTGGAGCTAAACTGAAAGTACCACTATCTGCTGATAATTTCAGTAAAGAATCTGAAACAACTAATAGTATTCCATTATACCATATTGCGCAGAAAGGAGATAATTTATTTAAATTGAGTCAACAATATTATAAAGTTCCTCTTGCTTCATTGAGAACCTGGAATGATTTAACAACTGATATTGTAAGAGATGGACAAGCTATTATTGTTGGCTTTTTCGAGGGCATTAGAGTAAATAATTCGAAAACGAATGAGCAACTAACAGGAGCTAATTCTGTGGCTTCATCTTTGAATATTAATAAACCACCATTGAAGAATCCAAATGTGATGGATGCATCTATTGATGGGGCAAGAACATTGCAAGGAGAGATGAAACCTTTAACCGATAATGAATTATTGCTTTTAGGAGCAGCACAAGCAAGTGTAAAACAACCTGTTAATAATTTACCTCCTCTTGCAGCTTCTAATGAGTATACTTTAGACGATTTTGGAATGAATTATTCACCAAAGCCAGGCGATGAAGGCTATTTTGCCATTTTTTATGATCAGTCTACTAAATCTGGTGAAAAAGTGGGAAAAACAGGTGATGCTGCAATATTTAAATCTACAAGTGGAGTAACGGATCATAAATATTATATCTTAATCAATACTGTATTGCCAGGTACAATTGTTAAGATTACTGTTGCTAATAAAAAAACAATTTATGCTAGGGTGCTTGGGCCGATTCCTGAAAATAACCATTCAGCAAATATTTTATTGTATTTGAGTAATGCAGCAGCTAATGCTTTGAATATGGATCAATCAGCATTTTTTGTAAATATTAATTATTATCAATAAGTTATGAAATATTACTCCCTATTCTTTTTATCTATTTTTACAATTGCCTGCTCAAGCAATGAAAGTAATAGTCAAACGGGATCTTTAAGTACTTCAATATTTCAACAGAAGCTGAGTTTACCGAATGTTCAAATTTTGGATGTAAGAACAGCTACCGAATACCAATCAGGGCATTTAAAAAATGCATTACAAGCAGATTGGTTAGATAAAAATCAATTTGCAGATAGAATTCAACATTTAAATAAATCTATTCCTGTGTTGGTTTATTGTGCTTCTGGAGTGAGAAGTGGTCAAGCGATGAAAGCAATGGCCCAACAGGGGTTTAAGGAAGTATACAATATGGAGGGTGGAATGTCTGCTTGGAAAGTAGAGGCAAAACCTTTTGAAGCAGCAGCTATATCTGCTGAAATGACATTATCTACCTTTCAATCAAAGATTAATGAAACAAGCAATGCATTGGTTGAAATTGGTGCAGAATGGTGCCCACCTTGTAAAAAAATGGAACCTGTATTGAATCAGTTGCAAAAAGATCTTGCTAACACATACACTTTGATTAAAGTTGACGGGGGTAATGATGTTAGCGTGATGAAATATTTACAATTTATTGCATTACCTACTTTTGTTGTTTACAAAAATGGTAAGGAAACCTGGCGTAAGCAAGGTATAGTTAGTTTGGAGGAATTGAAACAAGCAATCAATCCTTAATTGCTTGATGTATTTATTCTGTATCCTCTCAAAAAATCTTCAACCAACATCCTTTTTTTTCCTTCCAATTGAAGGTCCTTTATTTGAATGTAACCATCTTTACATGCAAACTTAATGAAGTTTTTTCCATCAGAACTAATTGATCCAATAGGTTGATTGTGTTCCACTACTTCTTTTTCACTTCTATATATTTTCAATATTTTTTGATCAAGTAGTGTTATTGCACCTGGAAAAATAGAAAGGCCTCGGATTTGATTATGAATTTCCGAAACGGTTTTGTTCCAATTGATTTCACAGTCTTTGGTGAAAATTTTGGGAGCATGTTTTGGATCTGAGCCAGCTATTTGTTGAGGTTTTTCATGAATGGTTTCTGCAAGTAATCCGGCAATGGTTTTAACCAATAAAGTAGCACCAATTATTTTCATTCTATCATGTACTTCAGTAGCAGATTCATTTTCTCCAATAGTCATTTTTTCTTGCAATAAAATATCTCCTGTATCAATTTCGTGTTTTAGTTTAAAAGTGGTAACTCCGGTTTCTTTTTCACCATTAATCACTGCCCAATTAATAGGTGCTGCCCCTCTGTAGTTGGGCAACAAAGAACCATGAACATTTATGGTACCCAATGGTGGCATATTCCAAACTATTTCAGGGAGCATTCTAAATGCCACTACAATTTGAATATCGGCTTGTAGTGCTTTTAATGAATCTATAAAATCTGGATTCTTTAGTTTTTCAGGTTGAAGTATATTTAAGCCATTTTCAATGGCATATTTTTTTACTGCACTTTGGTTTAAATTCATACCTCTCCCAGCAGGTTTGTCTGGCGCTGTTACTATACCCACTACCTTAAAGCCAGCTTTTACAATAGCATCTAAAGAAGCAACTGCAAAGTCTGGGGTACCCATAAATATAATTCGAATCTCCTTCATGCTACTTTTAATGCTTTGAATACAAATGTATAACCAAAGATGGTTGATGTCATTAAAAGTCTTTGTACAATAAATATTTTTTTCGAATAGTTTTAAAACTATTTAATGCTGGTTGCCAACTCAATCTGATTTCTTGAGCAGTTTTACCTGAAATTAATTGCATTCTTAAATTATTGTTACCAGCTAATTTATTAAAAAAATAATCAGTTGGTTTGCCGCTTTTAGGTCGAAGAAAAAAACTATCTTTTGCTGGAAAAAGTTGATATGCATTCACTAGAAATTCGATATTAATTTGATTGTTTAGTGTTTGTAAAACTTTTGTTCCTTCTTCAAAAATATTCCAACCATAGCTCAACTGATTTTTCAATTTTGGTTCTTTTGCACCATCTCTGCTAGTTGGTGTAAATGAAAAAAGATTGTTTGAATAAGTAGGGTGGCCGTAAATACTAAATGGATGATCAGTTCCTCTTCCTTCACTTAATACTGTACCTTCAAAATAACAAGTAGAGCCATACCAGTAAATAGAAGACATGTCTGGTAAATTAGGAGAGGGCTTAATTGGTAAAATATATTTACTGTCATGTGTATAGTTGCCGCATTTAATTACTAAAAAATGAAAGCCAGTATCTTTTGAATTAGCTGCTGTTTTATAATAATCGTGTTGCAAATTTGCTAAAGGAGTTAACCATCTTTCACCTGCAATCATCATGGCATATTCACCAATGGTCATTCCATAAACAACAGGTATAGGTTGCATTCCAACAAAGCTTTTATAGGCTGTATCTAAAACAGGACCGTCCACATAAAATCCATTTGGGTTAGGTCTATCTAAAATCATTATGGGCTTCTTGTTTTCAAATGCTGCTTCCATAAATTCTTGCAAAGAAGATATGAAAGTATAATATCGGACCCCTACATCTTGTATATCAAATAATAGTATATCTACATTGGCAAGGTCTTCAGCAGAAGGTCTTCTCTTTTTTCCATACAATGAAATCACCCGAATTCCGGTTGCTGCGTCTGTATAGTTGTCAATTTTTTCACCTGCATCTGCCGTCCCTCTGAATCCATGTTCTGGACCAAATGCGATGGTAATGTTTACTCCTAATTTTTGTAAACTATCTACTAAGTGTGTTTTTCCAATTGTGGCTGTATGATTTGCAAATACACCCACTCTTTTTCCTTTTAATAGTGGCAAATACACTTCTGTTCGATAAGCAGCTGGTAAAATTGGCTTATTAGGTTGAGCAATTGCAATTGAAGCAATACAAAAGAGTAAACAAATAATAAGAAAATTTCTCATATGAATGATAATTAAAGGAAAGTTAGCTAAAATTTTCGCCAATTTTACTTCAAGGATTGTACTTTTGCCGCTTTAGGCCACCATTCAGTTGGCCGTAAATATTAATAATATGCAACCAGCAAAAAAAGGTGATAAAGTAAAAGTACATTATCATGGAAAGTTAACCAATGGAAATACATTTGATTCTTCTGAAGGAAGAGAGCCCCTCGAATTTGAAATTGGTGGTGGAATGGTAATCGCCGGCTTTGATGATGGTGTTACAGGTATGACCATTGGAGAAAAGAAAACAGTAAATATACCTGCAGATCAGGCTTATGGTCCAAAACAGGAAGAAATGATTATGGAATTTCCCAAAGATCGTTTTCCAGCAGATATGGTTCCAGAGGTTGGAATGCAGCTAAATATGAGTAATGGTTCAGGACAAAATTTTCCTGTTGTAATTGTAGAATTGAAAGAGGACATTGTTGTATTAGATGCCAATCATCCTTTGGCAGGTGAAGA
Organism: Sphingobacteriia bacterium; assembly: GCA_031422175.1. Taxonomy (GTDB): domain Bacteria; phylum Bacteroidota; class Bacteroidia; order Chitinophagales; family Chitinophagaceae; genus Sediminibacterium. The sequence goes on from JANOQC010000016.1 coordinate 46,324, forward strand.
ACTGGTTTTTGATCTTGAATTAGTAGAGATAGAACCAAAATCTTTGATCATTACTGCATAATTTTTTCTTTAAAAATTGAATGGGGTTTATGAAGGTTTCCACCAACATAAACCCCATTGTAATTTTATCATGTATGCTAACTTGCTTTTCTATTCAACCACCATCCTAACCAAATTCCAGTAAGTCCCCACATTACAATCACATCAATTAAAAAAGACCTGATATCGAATAATTGATACCAAATATGACTGGTATAAGAACTGTTTAAATAAACAATTATGCCAACTACTAGTGAAGTGGTAAGGGTAGTAGTGAAATTGTTACTACTAAATTTTCCCAGAATCCAGATAACCAACCATGCAAGTAAAATATTGGTAATCAATGCTCTGCCCATATTTAGTCCCATATTCATGTCCATTTTATCGTGGTATTGAATAGTAACCCAAGGTTTTCCCATAGATGATTCCATCACTTTTTCCATTTCTTCTGATGAAGCACCTTTTGGGGTATTTGGTAAAAAATAGCCACCTTCTTTTTCAAGATTGGCACTTAGAAAAGACAAAATACTGTCTTGTTTAGGGGTATAGTCTTGTGCTGCTCTATGCAGGTCTAGGGCAGCCCATGATAAGAATTGCCACATGAACAAAATAATGCCACCTACCAAAGAACCAATGATTGTTTTTTTCATTTTAGGGGAGTTTAGTTGCTCTAATTTAAACATTACAATTGGAATTGTCAAGTGGTTGGAGTACAAATATTATCTTGTGAAAAAATAAAATGTTATTGAATTATCAATACACCGTTGCTGAAAGATTGATGAGGTATGTTAAAATAGACACTCAAAGTGACCCTCATTCTACATTACATCCAAGTACTGCTAAACAAATAGAACTTTCCAATCTATTAGCCGCAGAATTGATAGAAATTGGCGTGACAGATGTGGTTACAGACGAATTTGGTTATGTATATGGTACAATTCCTGCCACAAGTATTAAGAAAATGCCAGTTGTTTGTTTTTGCAGTCATATTGATACAGCGCCAGATTGTAGTGGAACAAATGTAAAACCAATTCTCCACTCAAATTATAACGGACTTCCAATCATACTGCCTGATGATGAAAGCCAAATTATTTCTATTGAAAAATATCCCTATTTAAAAAATCAAATTGGAAAAGACATTATTTCTGCAAGTGGAAAAACGTTGTTGGGTGCAGATGATAAAGCAGGCATAGCTATTATCATGGATTTCGCACAATATTTAATTTGCCATCCAGCAATAAAACATGGAATAATTAAAATATTATTTACTCCCGATGAAGAGATTGGAGAAGGCACTGCTAAGCTAAATCTTGAACTATTAGGGGCTAATTTTGCCTATACATTGGATGGAGGAAAGGTAGGCAGTTTTGAAGAAGAAACTTTTAGTGCTGATGGCGTTACTATTAATATAGAAGGAATTATTGCACACCCCGGAGATGCAAAGAATAAAATGGTAAATGCTATAAAAATAGCGAGTGAAATTATTGATCAATTACCTAAAGAAATATTGACTCCAGAGTCTACCGAAGGAAGGCAAGGTTTTATTCATCCTTTAAGAATAGATGGGGTGGCTGAAAAAGCATCCATTGATTTCTTGATTAGAGATTTTGACACCAGTCAACTTAAAATTCATGAAGCTGTTTTGCAATCAATTGTAGAAAAAGTAATAGCAAAATATCAAGGTGCAAAATACACCTCAAAAATTAATGAGCAGTATAGAAATATGAAGGAAATATTGGATCAATTTCCATTTACAGTTACCTATGCTGAAGAAGCGTATAAAAGAATGGGATTGCCATTTATTAAAGATCCAATTAGAGGAGGAACAGATGGCAGTAGGTTAAGTTTTATGGGTTTACCATGTCCCAATATTTTTACTGGAATGCAAGCTATTCATAGTAAACATGAATGGATTGGAGTGGATGATATGCAATTAGGGGTGGAGGCATTGGTAGAACTGGTAAAGGTTTGGGAAGAACGGTCATAGTATTACTATTTTTAGAATTATATTTACTTAAATATTTTTTATGAGTACATTATTGACATTTTGGTGGGTACCCGTTTTGTTATTTATTTTTTTTAGTGGATTGGTTACAGTTAATCAGGGAACGATTGACGTAATTACCATGTTTGGAAAATATAGAAGAATTTTAACACCTGGATTGAGTTTTAAAATTCCCTTAATTGAGCAAGTCTATAAAACAGTGAGTATCCAGAATAGATCAGTAGAGTTAGAATTTCAGGCTGTGACTGTTGATCAGGCCAATGTATACTTTAAGAGTATGTTATTGTATTCGGTGATCAATCAACAAGAAGAAACAATTAAAAATGTGGCATTCAAATTCATTAGTGAAAAAGATTTAATGCAAGCATTAATTAGAACAGTAGAGGGCTCAATTAGGGCTTTTGTAGCTACAAAAAGGCAAGCGGAAATTTTATTATTGCGTAGAGAAATTGTAGAAGATGTAAAACAACAAATTGATGTTTCTTTAGAAGATTGGGGCTATCATTTGCAAGATCTGCAAATCAATGATATCACTTTCGATCAACAGATTATGGAGAGTATGAGCAGGGTAGTTGCAAGTAATAATTTAAAAGCAGCCGCTGAAAATGAAGGCCAAGCTTTATTAATTACCAAAACTAAAGGTGCAGAAGCAGAGGGGAATGCAATCAAAATTGCAGCAGAAGCTGAAAAAGAAGCTGCCAGATTAAGGGGTCAAGGAGTTGCTCTGTTCCGGGCAGAAGTTGCAAAAGGAATGAGCCAAGCGGCTGAAGAAATGAAACAAGCCAATTTGGATACCAATGTGATTTTATTTAGTATGTGGACAGAAGCCATTAAAAACTTTGCAGAATTGGGCAAAGGGAATATTATTTTTTTAGATGGAAGTCCAGATGGTATGCAAAATAATATGAAACAGATAATGGCTATGATGAAAATGAAAGAAGCGGATCGCAATTAAATTTCTTTTGCAATGGCTTAACAATTTGTTCTTTATCTTGGCTATATGATTTATTTATTACAAATAGATACCCTTCTAAAAACGGCCACAAATATTGTGGTAGCAACAGAGAAAATTTCCTTGTTGACTTTACTTGATAAAGGCGGTTGGATTATGTATCCGCTTTATTTATTATTAATTGCAACCATTTTTGTTTTTGTAGAGAGAATAATTGCTATCAGAAAAGCTTCTACTATTGATGCCAATTTCATGAATATTGTGCGAGACCATATTTTGAACGGGAATGTACAAGCTGCAAGGAGTATGACAAAAAATACGGAAAATCCAGTAGCTAAAATGATTGATAAAGGAATTCAGCGAATTGGAAAACCAATTGATGCAATTGAAAAGAGTATGGAAAATGTAGGCAAACTCGAAATGTATAAAATGGAAAAGAATTTATCTATTTTATCATTGATTGCAGGGATAGCTCCCATGTTTGGATTTTTAGGAACTATTATTGGAATGGTACAATTATTTTATGGTATTGCTTCTACAGGAGAGTATACTTTAAATACCATTGCAGGAGGAATTTATACCAAAATGATTACTTCGGCAACCGGATTGATTATTGGATTAATTGCTTATGTAGCACATAATTATTTGAATACACAAATTGATAAAACTGCTAATAAAATGGAAGCCGCAAGTGCTGATTTTATTGATGTATTGCAGGAACCGACTAGATAATTATTGGGTTATTAAGTTATTCGATATGAATATAAGAAAACGTTTCAGCAATCATCCTGAAGTGCATACTGGCGCTTTGAATGATATTTTATTTATTTTATTATTATTTTTTCTAATTGTTTCTACTTTAGCCAATCCCAATGTAATTAAAGTTTCCAACCCAAAAGCAAAGGCTGATACAAAGGCCAAACAAACAGTGGTTATCACAATTGATAAATTGCAACAAGTTTTTATTGGTGCCGAAAAAATAGCGATGAATGAATTAGAAATTAAGCTTAAAACATCTTTATCAAAAGAAACAGACAAACCTTCTGTAGTAATTAATGGAGACAGTACTGCTCATTTAGGTACCGTAATACAAGTAATGCAAATCATCAAAAAGTTAGGAGCCACACCGGTTATGGCTGTAGACAATAGTGGAGCCAAAAATTAATTGGGCTTTTTAATTCGCATCATTCTGTCTTTTCCAAAAATGTCTTTCTTCAATTCAAGCGATTCGTAGCTGCTACAAAATAATGAAACCACTTCATTTCCATGTGCTTCATTAATTTCAATATAAATACTGCCCCCGGGTAATAAGTGTGATTTGCTAAATTGGAGTATTTTTCTGTAAAAAAGGAGTGCGTCATCATTGGGCACAAACAATGCTTGGTGTGGTTCAAAATTTACTACATTTTGATGCATGGAGATTTTTTCTATTTCTCTGATATATGGTGGATTACTCACTATTAATTGAACTGGCTTTATTTTATCCCAATTTGATGCATCTAAAAAATCAATAACTTCAAAATGGATAGAGCTATTTAATTGCCTTGAATTTTCTGTAGCAATCAAAATGGCTTCCTTGCTAATATCAATAGCCAATATGTTCATTTTTGGCTTTTTTAGGTGTAAACTTATTGGAATACACCCACTGCCTGTTCCTATATCAATTAATGAAATTACTTCATCACTCAATTGAACTAAGTCTTCCAATATCCATGCTACCAATTCTTCAGTTTCTGGTCTTGGAATCAGGGTATCTTTATTTACTTTAAAACGATTTCCCATAAACCAGGCTTCTCCTAAAACATATTGCATTGGTTCTCCGGAAGAAAGTTTATTTGCAATAGCAGCTAACTGTTCTTTTTTTTCTGGAGCTAGTAGTGATGATTTGTTTATCAACTGATCAGTTTTATTCATTCCGGTAATCCATTCAATTATAAAAGTAGCAATATTTGATGCTTCCCGTTTATCATAGAGGGGTTGAATCGATGCCATTATGAATTGTTTGCCTTCTAAAAATGTCATGCTGCAATGTACCCATCATTTGTCTATTTTTGCGCTAGTTATAGCTATGATTCTACATGAAAAATATATGAAACGCTGTATAGAACTTGCGCTAAGGGGTGCAGGATCAGTTTCGCCTAACCCAATGGTAGGTGCGGTGCTGGTATATAAAAGTCGTATCATTGGCGAAGGCTTTCATATTGAATATGGAGAAGCACATGCAGAAGTGAATTGTATCAAATCAGTAAGTTCCGATGATAGCAAATTTATAAAAGAGGCAACATTGTATGTTTCTTTAGAACCATGCGCGCATTATGGTAAAACCCCACCTTGTGCAAATTTCATAATCCACAATCAAATTAAGCATGTTATAATTGGAAGTACTGATCCATTTGATTCTGTTAATGGAAAAGGTATCCATATTTTAAAAGAAGCTGGAGTTAAAGTTGAAATAGGAATTTTAGAATCGGAATGCAAGCGAATCAATTCAAAATTTTTTACTTTCCACCAAAAAAAACGGCCCTATATCATTTTGAAATGGGCGCAAACTGCGGATGCGAAAATTGCAAAGAATAATATTGAGCGACTGTTCATAACCAATAGTATTTCAAATACGCTGGTTCATCAATGGCGATCTGAAGTTGATGCAATTTTAATAGGAACCAACACAGCTTTAATCGACAATCCTCAATTAAATAACCGAATGTGGAAAGGGAAATCTCCGATTCGTTTGGTTATTGATCTTTCATTAAAGTTGCCCATTCATTTAACTATTTTTACAGATGGTCTTCCAACAGTTGTGTTTAATTATAAAAAAGGAGAAATAGTTGAAGCTATTCAATATGTGCAAGTATTGAGTAATCAATCTGTAATAAGTCAAATCATTGAATATTGCAATTCGAAGAATTATAATTCTATTTTAGTAGAAGGTGGAGCTACAACTTTGCAATCTTTCATTGATGAATGTTTGTGGGATGAAGCAAGGGTAATTACCAATCATTCCATATTTATTAAAAAAGGCATAGATGCACCTTTGTTGACGCATTTTAAAGTTGAAAGCAAAAAAAAATTGCTAGATGATGAAATAGTTATTTATTTGAACAAATAATTGCAGCCATGTTTTACCTATTAGGAAGTATTGTATTAACCAGTTACCTGATTCTTTCTTTTAAGGCTTGTGAGCAATTTAAAGTGCCCGTTTTTCCTGCAATTGTATTTAATTATATCACTTGTGTAATTACTGGTTCCATTGTGAATGGGGCATTCCCTATTAATACAGAAGCTTTTGCAAGCCCTTGGTTTAAATGGGCTTGTTTGATGGGTGTTTTATTTGTATCCATATTTAATGTAATAGGAATAACTGCACAAAAAATCAGTGTTGCGGTTGCATCGGTTGCCAATAAACTTTCTTTGATTATTCCAGTTGTTTTGTCGGTGTATCTGTACAACGAAACAGTAGCTGGATGGAAATTGGTGGGGGTTATTCTTGCATTGATTGCGGTAATACTAACTTGTTATCCCAAAAAAAATAAGGGTTCCCAACAGGGGAGTAACGCTAATTCATTGAAATATATATTGCCCCTAGTATTGTTTATTGGAAGTGGATTATTGGATGCACTAATTAATCATGTGCAACAAAAATATGTAAATGATGAAAATAGTAACGCTTATTTAATTTCTGGATTTTTTTCTGCTGCAATGATTGGGTTTGTTATTCTGATTTATCAATACTTATCCGGAAAACAGCAGTTTGCATGGAAGCATGTATTTGCAGGTATTTTAATTGGAGTACCTAATTATTTTTCTATTTGGTGTTTAATACATTTTTTAAAACAAAGCCCTTGGCCCAGTAGTTCTAGCATCCCTATGAATAATATGGGAATTGTACTTTTCAGTACATTGGCAGCTGAAATTATTTTCAAAGAAAGATTATCGTTGTTGAATTGGCTTGGGGTTGGGCTCTCTGCAATAGCTATTTATTTGATTGCTTTTGGGTTTCCTTTCTAGGCTTTTCCGGTGATTTGGTAAACGAATAAGCCAATTATTTCTTTTATAAGGTATTTCCAATTGTGAAGCAATCGAATATCCGGAATGATAGTGTCTTCCAAATTGAATTTTGTTGGAAATACTTTATAGTCACAGGGAAAAGGAATAATATTTTTGTATCCCACTTTATTAAAAATTGAAGTTGATCTTCGCATATGTTGAGCGGAAGTAATCAACACAAATGGTTCTTTAAGCTCTAAGGAGTCTAAAATACGTTTCGAGTAAACTGCATTTTCATACGTATTTCTTGAATGGCCTTCTACAATAATTGCTTCTTTTCTTACTCCGTTTCTAAATAATTGGCTAATTACATAAGATGCTTCTGAAGGTTCATTAAAAAGCACATGCCCACTTCCACCGCTAATCAAAATATATTTTACTTGATTACTGTGGTATAAATTAGCAGCTTGTATAAACCGATCTGCGTTATCTCCCATATGCCCAATATCGAACTTGTCGAAACCAGAGAAACCTCCCAATAAAATAGCT
>JANOQC010000017.1:0-11036 GCA_031422175.1 Sphingobacteriia bacterium
AATTTGCTTGGGTTATAGGTGTAATTCTTTCAGCAACTATGCTCATTTTTATGGTCATTGTAAATTCTTATAGTCCAATAACAGGAATTGTTTGTTTAATTTGTTTGCTATTTTTATTCTTTGAATCCGCTTTTGGAATTTGTCTTGGTTGTATATTCTATAAAATATTTTATAAAGAAAAAGCCCAATATTGTCCCGGCGAAATATGCGATGTAAAGTTTAAACAAGTAATTCAAAAAACTTCAAAACTTCAATTAATGATTGTGATGGCTTTTATAGCATTGGCTTTTATTATTAGCTTTTTTTTCAATGAATTTTTTACAATAAAACCATATGATCTTTTTGGTATGTTCGAAACAACATCTTCTAAATAAATGCCTGAATGTTATTTCTGAATTTGTTATCTTCGCTATATGACACGTTTAGAATTGGTAGAGCAAATCAAAGTCAAGAAATCATATCTCTGTGTTGGATTAGATAGCGATATCAATAAGTTGCCTAAGCATTTACTTGGCAAATCAAATGGAGTAGTTGAATTTAATAAAGCCATCATCGATTCAACTAAATCGCATTGCGTTAGTTATAAAATCAATACTGCTTTTTATGAATCTCAAGGACTGAAAGGATGGGAAGCAATGCAAGAAACATTGGCTTATATTCCTAGTACACATTTTGCCATTGCAGATGCAAAGCGTGGAGATATTGGAAACACTTCTGCACAATATGCAAAAACTTTTTTTGAAGTATTACCATTTGATGCAATCACTGTTGCGCCTTATATGGGGGAGGACAGTATTAGACCTTTTCTAGAATATGAAAATAAAGTAACAATTGTATTGGGTTTAACTTCCAATGTTGGAAGCAATAACTTCCAACAATTGATAGTAACTCCAAATCATGAATCGTTAACCATGGTTCCGCATATCACTCAAGGAAATGCAGAGAAACGATTGTATGAACATGTTATAGAAAGGGTTTGTTCGTGGGGTACAACAGATAATCTAATGTTTGTTATCGGAGCAACTCGTGCAAGTGATTTAGAAAATATCCGTACAATAATTCCAGATCATTTTTTATTGGTTCCAGGGGTTGGGGCACAAGGTGGCAGCTTAGAAGAAGTTTCTAAATTCGGTTTAAATAAAGATGCTGGTTTATTGGTCAATGCTAGTAGGGCCATAATTTTTGCAAGTAATGAGGAGGATTTTGCCGATGAAGCACAAAAAGTTGCTCAAAATTATCATGAAGAGATGAAGACATATCTGTAGTATTTTTTTGGTTAAAAAATATTTTTAATTGTACTACTTTAGAAGTTGGTAAACCCTTTCTCAAAAATTAACAATTTCTTTTAAATTTATAATATAATTCAATAATTGTGTAATAATCAGCACTTACGCTTTGCGTAATTTTATGGTTATGAAAAAATCAATTATTTATTCAGTACTTTTTACGTCTTCAATTGTATCTACTCTTAGTTGTGAAACTATTAAAAACACAAGTAATCAGAAAAAAGGTGTTGCGGTTGGTGCAACGAGTGGCGCAGTTATAGGTGGAATTATCGGCAATAATGTAGGTAATAAAAACAATACAGCATTAGGAGCAATACTTGGTGCAGCAATTGGTGGAGTTGCTGGCGGTGTTATTGGTAAAAAAATGGACAATCAAGCAGAAGCCATTAAAGCTGAAATTCCAGGCGCCAATGTAAAACGTGTTGGAGAAGGCATAGACGTTACGTTTGATGAAAATAATCCTGATGGTACTAAAGTTGGGATATTTTTTGATAACAATAAATACAATATAAATTCGAATTCACAACTTGCTATCGATAAATTCAAAAAGATTTTTAATGAATATCCGGATACTGATATTCTGATTGAAGGGCATACCGACAATGTGGGTTCGGAATCCTATAATAATTCTTTGTCTCAACGAAGGGCACTTGCTGTAAGTACAGCTTTGAAAAAAGAAGGAATTGATAATTCAAGAATTAATACAAAATGGTATGGAGAATCACAACCAAAAGTAGAAAATTCTAGTATTGAGAATAGGTCAACAAATCGAAGAGTTCAGTTTGTAATCACTGCCAATGAAAAAATGATAACGGAAGCAAGGAAAGCGCAAAATTAAAATGTCTATTTAGTTTGTTCTTTGATGATTTCAAAAATTTTCTCTGCCCATCTTAAATGTGTGGAACCTGAATAGTGCAATTGATCAATTGCCAACGCTTTTAAATTATTCTTTTCGGCCCTCGTTTCATCTGTTATATTGATGAAACGAGTGTTGGCTTTAATTGCAGCTGCGGAACAAACTTGGTTAAAAACATCGATTTCTTCACTTATTGTAGCATGGTCTTTTTCTTTGGCAAAAGGGGTGCAGCCCCAATCAGGAATAGATAAAACAATCACTCTATTAGATTTATTTCCTGCAAGGTGAATGGCTTTATGTAAAAGGAAATCAAAGTCTGTTGCAAAATCTACAATCGCTAATCCTCGATATTGATTATTTACTCCAATTAATATACTCACATAATCATAATGATCATTTAGTTTAATATGCAATAAATGTTCAGCCAACTCTGCACTTGTCCATCCTGTTTTTGCAATAATTTCAGGGGCATAAAAATATTGTTTTGCATTTCTCAGAAGTTGAACTGTTTGATAAGGAAAACTTTCATGCAATGGCACTGATTCTCCAATTGTATATGAGTCACCCAAAGCTAAATAGCTGTTATGATGTACCATAATTAAAAATTATCTTTTAGAATTTCATAAAATCGATAAACATCTTCGAAACTACAATAGAATGGGGCAGGAGCCACTCTAATTACTCCAGGTTCTCTATAATCTACAATAATTCCATTCTCAATTAGTTTACTGTGAATTTCTTTTCCATTTTTATTGAAAAATAAAGATAGTTGCGCGCCTCTATCTTGGGGGTTACTTGGCGTTATTATTTCAAATGAAATATTGGTTAATTGCGTTAATAAATATTCCAAATAGGCGGTCAATGCAACACTCTTTTTTCTTAATGCAACCATATTTGCCTCTTCAAATAATTGAAGAGAAGCTTTTAATGCTGCTGTATTAAATACTTGAGAGGTGCTCAGGTTCCATCCACTTGCATTGGTTTTAGGGATAAATCCCTTTTCCATTTTAAATCTAATTTTTTCATCATTCCCCCACCAACCCGCCAACCGAGGAGTAGCAATATTCCTACAATGCTTTTCATGAACAAATGCCCCTCCAACTGCTCCTGGGCCAGCATTTAAATATTTATAACTGCACCAAACTGCAAAGTCAACTTTCCAATCATGTAATTTCAAGGGAATATTCCCTATTACATGAGCCAAATCAAAACCTGCAGAAGCACCAACTGAATGCGCTTTTTGTGAAATTTGTTCAATATCAAAAAATTGGCCGGTATAATAGTTGATACCCCCAAACATAACCATTGCCAATGAGTCTCCTGCCGTTTCAATCGCATTAAGTATATCACTAGTATGTAAAGTTTTTTGGCCTTCATTTGGTGCAATTTCAATGATTGTTTTTGCTGGATCTAAATCAAAATGAGTTACCAACGTTTCTATTGCATATTGATCTGATGGGAATGCTCCAGCTTCCATGATTATTTTAAAACGCGAAGCCGTTGGTTTATAAAAACTTAACATCATTAAATGCAAATTCACAGTCAAAGCATTCATTACTGTTACTTCCTCTTCTTTTGCGCCAATCATTTTTGCCAATTCAGGTCTACATTGGTCAGGATAATATAGCCAAGGATTTTCTCCACCAAAATAACCCCCAACTGCTATTTCTTTCCAAGTATCCAATTCTTTTTGAATAGTTGCTTCAACTAATTTGGGTTGAAGCCCTAACGAATTTCCGCAAAAGTATATAGCATTTTTGCCCTGGTGCTGGGGGAAATAGAATTGGTCTTTATATTTTGATAAAACATCATTCTTATCAGCAGCCTGTGCATACTCCTTATTGGTATTCATTTCAATTAAATTACTCATTTTTTATTTGGTTTACCTGGTTTAAAACTACCACTTGGTTCTGTATACCAGGCTTTAATTTCATAGTTCAATCTGCCAGTTTTTATTGCAGGGTCAGTTTTAAGCAATGTTTCAACTTCTGTTAGACTTATACAATCGAATATGAATATCCCTTGCCAGTTTTCATCGTTAGCAAAAGGTCCGGCAACTTTCAGTTTTCCATCATTGTATAATTTACCAATATTAACAATATGTCCTTTCATAATATTTGAAGCAGTGGCTGAATCCTGATTTCTGTTTGGCCCCTTTGTTAACAATACAAAATAATATTGTTTTATATTCATTTCAGGTTCATTTGTTGCTTTTTTTTGTGCGGATATACTTAACGTAAACAATAAAAAACATAGATTCAATATACTTTTTTTCATGACATTTTTTTTACATTGTTATAATATAAGAATAATCTACTATTTTCAACCTAAATCTACCAATTATGCCAATAATTAGACTTTTATTTTTGTTTTTCTTTAGTACTGTTTTAGTGGAATTGAGTTCTGCTCAACAAATACCTGTTACCAAGGCCAATTATGCATTGGCTGCTCGATTTTCTCCAAAAAAGGTAGAAAAAATGGTATTTAGTTTAAATGTAGATCCGCATTGGTTAAAAAAGACGGATCGGTTTTGGTATATGTATGAAACTACCGAGGGAAAAAAATGGTATATAGTAGACCCAGTGAAAGGGGAGAAAAAATTGCTTTTCGATCATGCATTATTAGCTGCAAAATTAACCCGTATTACCGATGATCCAATGGATGCTCAGCACTTGAACATTGATAGTATGCGTTTTATAAAAGATGAAAATTGGATACATTTTGAAGTGAAAAGTACAAAGGATGATGATAAGAAAGATACTAGTACAAAAAAAGCCGTAACTCCTCCAGTTAAAGAGAAAAAAATGTTCTTCTTTAACTTTAATATTACCACTGGAGAATTAATTCAATTGGATGAGTTTACAAAACCACGTCGCCGACCAACTTGGGCAAATATTTCACCTGATAGTAATAGTATTGTTTTTGGAAAAAACAATAATTTGTATTGGATGGATAGGGCCAATTATGCAAAAGCTTTGATAAATGATAAAGACAGCACTATTGTTGAAAATCAATTAACAAAAGATGGTATAGAAAATTTCGGCTATCACAATAACGGTAATGGAGAATCAAATGTTGAAAAAGAAAAAAATAAGGGAAATCGCCGACCAGCAAATTTTTTATGGTCACCTGATTCAAAGCATTTTGTTATAGAACTTACCGATAGCCGAAAGGTAAAAGATTTGTGGGTTATTAATAGTATAGCTGATCCACGTCCTACATTAGAAACCTATAAGTATTGGATGCCTGGTGAAAAAGAAGCGCCGGTAGAACACTTGCTCTTATTTGATTGGGTAACAAAAACAAGTAAAGAGATTGTAACTGGAATGTTTAAAGATCAGACAGTAAATGTTTGGAGTCAACCATCAAAATTAAATGCCAGAGATGATGATTTCAGAACTGCGGTTTGGTTAGGTACGGCTGATAAATTTTATTTTAGTAGAACAAGTAGAGACTTAAAAAGAATCGACCAGGGTGTTGTTGATGTTAAAATGGCTACTGTTAAAACCTTAATTCAAGAAAAGCTGAATACTTATGTAGAAATACGTCGTCTGGGTTTAGTAAATGAAGGAAAGGAATTGATTCAATGGAGTGAAGATGATGGATGGGGACATTTTTATTTATATGATGAAAACGGGAAACTCAAAAATCAAATCACATCAGGGTCTTGGCATGCTGAAGAAATTTTGGGGATAGATGAAAAATCAAGGGTATTGTATTTTTCTGCAAATGGAAAAGAGGCAGGCGAAAATCCTTATTATTTGCATGCCTACAGAGTAAATTTTGATGGTACAGGGGTAAAATTATTAAACCCGGGCGATTTTGATCATGCTGTTTCTATGGATGATAGCAAGCGTTTTATTGTAAATAATTTTTCACGTGTAAATACAGTTCCTAAATCTATATTGTATGCAAGTGATGGAAGAAAAGTAATGGATTTAGAAACAGCTGATCTGTCTAATTTAATGGCATCGGGTTATAAATTTCCAGAAATATTTAAAGCAAAAGCCGATGATGGGATTACTGATTTATATGGTGTAATTTATAAACCTTTTGATTTTGATAGTTCTAAAAAATATCCCATTGTTGAATACGTGTATCCTGGTCCACAAACAGAAGCAATGAATACTTCTTTTAGCAGAGGTTTTGACAGAACAGATCGATTGGCTCAGTTGGGTATGGTAGTAATTACTTTAGGTAATAGGGGTGGTCATCCGAGCCGCAGTAAATGGTATCATAATTATGGTTATGGTAATTTGCGCGATTATGGTTTAGCAGATAAAAAAGCCGTTGCAGAGCAATTGGCTGATCGGTATAAATTCCTTGATATAAACAAAGTGGGAATTCATGGACATTCGGGGGGTGGATTTATGAGTACTGCTGCGATGTTGGTTTACCCAGATTTTTTTAAAGTGGCTGTTTCTTCAGCGGGAAATCATGACAACTCTATTTACAATCGTTGGTGGAGTGAAAAACACCATGGAGTAAAAGAAATCATTAGCGAGAAAGGGGATACCAGTTTTCAATACAATATCGATAAGAACCCAGACATCGCTAAAAATTTAAAAGGAAGATTGATGTTATTTCATGGAGAGATTGATAATAATGTACACCCAGCTAACACAATGAGGGTTGTAAATGCGTTGATCAAAGCCAATAAGCGTTTCGACATGAAATTATTACCTACACAAAGACATGGATTTGGCGATATGAATGAATATTTTTTCTGGGGAATGTGTGATTATTTTGCAAGATGGTTAATGGGTGATACCACCGAACGCCCAGTTGATGAAGAAGAGATGAATAAAGACATTGAGCGAAAAAAATAAGCCAACTTTAAACAAAAAAGGTTAAGCTTCTGGCTTAACCTTATTTTTGCAATATTTAATAGTAAAAAAAATAAAATGGCTGCCAGAACTGATTTATTTCAATCCCCTGATTATTTGTTGATTGATGACTTACTTACAGATGAGCATAAACTCATCAGAGAAACAGTTCGCAATTATGTTAAAAAAGAGATCTCGCCAATCATTGAAGATTATGCGCAAAGAGCCGAATTTCCGCAACAAATTGTACAACAAATGGGCGATTTAGGCTGTTTTGGTCCAACGGTTCCACTAGAATATGGCGGCGGCGGGTTAGACTATATTAGCTATGGATTGATGATGCAAGAATTAGAACGAGGAGATAGTGGGGTAAGAAGCACTGCAAGTGTTCAAGGCAGTTTGGTAATGCATCCTATCTATGCTTACGGAAATGAAGCACAAAGAAATAAATATCTACCAAAATTAGCATCTGGTGAATGGTTGGGTTGTTTTGGATTGACCGAACCCAATCATGGAAGTGACCCTGCTGGAATGCTCACTAATTTTAAAGAGGCAGGTGATCATGTTATTTTGAATGGAGCAAAAATGTGGATCAGCAACGCTCCTTTTGCACAGATTGCCGTTGTTTGGGCTAAAAATGATGCTGGTGAAATTCAAGGAATTATTGTAGAAAGAGGAATGGAAGGATTTTCAACTCCAACCACTCATGGGAAATGGAGTTTAAGAGCTAGTGCAACTGGAGAATTGGTTTTTGATAATGTAAAAGTGCCCAAGGAAAATATTTTACCCAATGTTAAAGGGTTAAAAGGGCCATTGGGTTGTTTAACTAAAGCGCGATTTGGTATTGCATGGGGAGCCCTTGGAGCTGCTATGGATTGTTATGATACAGCATTAAGATATAGTAAAGAAAGAATTCAGTTTGGGAAACCTATTGGAGGGTTTCAGTTGCAACAAAAAAAGCTGGCAGAAATGATTACAGAAATCAGTAAAGCTCAGTTATTGGTCTGGAGAATTGGAGTTTTAATGAATGAAGGAAAAGCCACACCTCAGCAAGTGAGTATGGCTAAAAGAAATAGTTGCGAAATTGCTACCAATATTGCACGTGATGCCCGTCAAATCTTAGGTGGAATGGGAATTACTGGTGAATACAGTATCATGCGACATATGATGAATTTAGAAAGTGTAATTACTTATGAAGGCACCCATGATATTCATTTACTTATTACTGGGATGGACATAACTGGCTTCAATGCTTTCAAATAATTTAATTGGTAAAAAAATAATTCACAAAAGTTAACGCTTGCCCGTGAAAATTTTTCTGATTGGAATGATGGGTTCTGGAAAATCTTATTGGAAGCAGTTGTTGGCTAAACAATTGAAAATAGGCGCTTACGATTTAGATTTTATCATCGAATCTCAAGAAGAAAGAACCATCAGTGAAATTTTTAAGGAAGAAGGAGAAGTATATTTTAGAAAAACAGAAGCCAAACTGTTGCGATGGTTTGGCGAAAAAAAATCTTTTGTATTAGCAACAGGAGGAGGAACACCATGTTTTCATGAAAACATGGAATGGATGAATCAAGAGGGAATTACCATTTGGCTAGATGAATCAATTGAAGATTTGGTTCAAAGATTAATCCCAGAAAAAGACCATAGACCATTGATTAGTCATTTAGATGCAAAAGGGGTTCATGCATTTTTAAGCCAAAAATATGAAGAACGATTGCCTTTTTATTCTACAGCAAAACACCATTTAACTGCAACCGAAATTTCTTTGAATAGTTTTAAAAAAATAATTAAGCAATATGTATAAGCCATTCATTGTTACCGCATTAATACTAGGCGCATTGGCCGTTTTTTTAGGCGCTTTTGGGGCACATGGATTAAAGGGCTATGTTGATGTTCAGCTGCTTATTTCCTATGAAACTGCAGTTCGATATCAGTTTTATCATGTATTCGCAATTGCATTAACTGGAATTATATATAAAACGATACCTACTAAAAAAGTGTTGTTAGCTGGTAAATTTTTTATTGCTGGGATCATCGTTTTTTCAGGTTCTTTATATGTAATGACCATATTGGCGCTTTTTCAAATTAATCAAATCAAGTTGATTGGAGCGATAACGCCATTTGGTGGAATCTTACTCATTGCTGGTTGGATATTGTTGGCGATAGCTGTATACCGAAATAAAGAATAAGTGGAAAACTGTTGGCTTTTGAATCAGTTTTGCACATTGGTGATAATACGCAATTTCTGCTTATGCCATAGCTTATATTTGTTTTCATGGCAAATAGCTTAAAAAAGAAATCGCCACCACCTCCTGATCCCGAAGCACTAGCTCCTGATAAAGAAGCTGAAATCACTGTAACAGAAGTGGTGAAAGATGAGCGAACGGCGAAAATTATAGGCTCAATTAGTTTATTATTTACTTTGTTTTTATTTATAGCGTTCACATCTTATCTATTTACTTGGCAGGAAGATCAGGATAAAGTACAACAATTTGGGATTCGTATTTTTGCAACCAATGATGTTAGAGTAAATAATTTATTGGGGGTACTTGGAGCCTATTGTGCACATAATTTTTGGTACAATGGGTTTGGCTTAGCATCTTATTTGTTTTGTACATTCTTTTTTGTGCTCGGTGTAAATTTGTTATTTGGAAAAAAAGTGTTCAAACTTTTAAGAAATGTAAAATATGTATTAGTGGGTTTATTAGTGCTTAGTGTGGGTTTTTCTTTTGCTACTAAAGGAGCAGATTTTTCATGGGGTGGTGCAGTTGGCGAATTAGTAAGTGAATGGTTAACCAAATGGATTGGAAATATAGGAACAGGTGCCTTGATAGGCGTAGTATTTTTTAGTTATATTATTTGGAGGTTTAATCCAACTTTTAAAATACCTAATTGGAATTTTGATTGGTTGAAAAAACAGGATGCTGAGTTAGCACCAAATTTAGCTGTTGATGATGATGAACAAAATTCCATTTATCCTATAGATGAAAATAATGACCCACCGGTTGAAGAAGATATTTTACCTGTTAGTAATAATAAATTAAAAAATGAAAATTCATTAGTGTCTGTGATACTTCCAGCAACAAATGAAGTTGTTAATCCAATGAATGAATTTGATGTAGTTGAAAAGGAAGTTGAAGAAGACGAGTTGGAGCAGGAAGTAAAAGAAGAGGAGTACGAAAGTGAAGATCAAATTATTGAAGTTGAACCAATAATAATCGAACCGATTCTGCCAATTGTAAAACCAATTAATGCACATACTGCCCCTACGGCACCTAATTTAGAACTAGAAATCAAAGAAACCCCTGATGAAATTCCTGAAGATGAATTAGATGAAGTTGCTGCTACCATTGGTAGTTTAGCTACCAAATACGATGTAACCCTCGATTTAAAAGACTATAAATACCCAGGGTTAAATTTACTAGAAACGCATGGGAGTGAAAAAATTGTACATGATCCAGATGAGCTAGAAACCAATAAGAATCAAATTATTGGAACACTAAAAAATTATGATATAGCCATTCAGCGAATTGCAGCAACAGTTGGACCTACTGTTACTTTGTATGAAATTGTACCTGCACCAGGCGTTCGAATAAGCAGAATCAAAAATTTAGAAGATGATATAGCACTTAGCCTCGCTGCGCTCGGCATTCGTATTATTGCACCAATACCAGGTAAAGGAACTATTGGAATTGAAGTGCCCAATGTTCGGAAATCTATCGTAAGTATGAAAACCTTACTTGCGAGTGATAAATTTCAAACCAGTGCATATTCTCTTCCAATTGCTATTGGTAAAAAAATTGACAATGAAAATTTCATTGTTGATTTAGCCGCAATGCCACATTTATTAATGGCAGGAGCAACAGGTCAGGGTAAGTCTGTAGGGTTAAATGCCATACTTGTTTCTTTATTGTATAAAAAACATCCGTCGCAACTAAAATTTGTTTTAGTAGATCCTAAAAAAGTGGAGTTGAGTTTGTATCGGGTAATCGAAAAACATTTTTTGGCAAAATTGCCGGGAGAAGAAGAGTCTATTATTACAGATACCAAAAAAGTGGT
>JANOQC010000018.1:0-2018 GCA_031422175.1 Sphingobacteriia bacterium
TGGCATTGATTTACCTGCAATCTAAAGGCTATACACTTTTGTACTTCAACGTCAGCGACTATGGATGGCCCTGGCTGATTATCAGTTTTTGCCTGGTGCTTTTCATCAACGATACTTTTTTCTACTGGTCGCATAGGGCCATGCAT
Source organism: Sphingobacteriia bacterium (assembly GCA_031422175.1). Taxonomy (GTDB): domain Bacteria; phylum Bacteroidota; class Bacteroidia; order Chitinophagales; family Chitinophagaceae; genus Sediminibacterium. The sequence goes on from JANOQC010000018.1 coordinate 147, forward strand.
CATCCAAAATTGTTTAAGCATTTCCATCTGGTACACCACAAAAGTACCGATCTTCGCCCTTTACCGCTTTTTCTTTTCATCCCTCAGAAGCAATTGTAGAATTCGCCATGGCTTTTGTGTTGCCTTTTATAATGCCCTTACATTTTGGGATGCTTTTAGTATGGCAGACATTAGATATGTTGAACAATGTGCTGGGCCATTTGGGCTATGAAGTATATCCAAAAGCTTGGTTAAAGACCCCCATCTTAAAATACAAAACAGCCTCCACCCACCACAATATGCACCTTTTAGGTTACATGCTTGTATATTAACTTTTTCTAAAAAATTGTTTTCTGTTTTCGGGATTGGCGGCTAAATATTTTCCTACAAATTCTTGCTCGCTAATAACTTTAGTCCAAAGTCTATCAATACTTGCTACAGTATTTGCTTTAGAATCTCTTTGTTGATCAGTTCTTGGATTGAGTCCGGATATCAGCGTCCTTGCAGTTCTTACATAATATTCTACACTATCAATCTGTTGTTTAAGTTCCTTGTCTGCAATGTTGCTAAATTGAGTGTTTTTATTATTAATGTATTGATTGAATAAGGTTATGCCATTTCTAAAGAGCTGCTGCCCTTCGTAAAAAGCATCTTTGGAACTAATAGATTCCAAGCTCAGTTTTAAATAAGACTGGTATTGGTAGATAAGGTTATTTTGAATTCCTGCTGCTTCCATACGTCTTATCTCAGCTGCAAATTGCAATTCAGGTGCTAACTGTTTATGCATCGCTATACTATCATTAAAATTAAAGTTTCGTTTGCCAGAAGCAGGCAATCCTTCCATAAATTCCTTATTGTTTAATGGATAGGAGAGTAATTGATACATTGGATCGAATGGCATATGATCTTCTATAAATTTCGCTGGCAAAACTTTGAATAAGCTTTCATTGAATCGTTTAAAAAATGTTTCATTTGTTACATAGCCTGCACCCCATGTAGGATCAAACAGAAACCAAGCTCCATCTATATCAGCTGCAACCCAAGCATGCGACACCGGAGGAACCACTCCATTTTTTTTGGTATAGCCGCTCACTTTAAAAGCCTTTACGCCAACATTATTACACAATTCTACAAACAGGTCTGAATAACCCTGGCAGACTGCATATTTACTGGTAAAAACTTCTTTGGTGGTTTGAGGAGGCATTTTAGGTTCTCTATCTCTTGCTAATAATCTGGGTACATCGTAATTAATATTATTGGTAACCCATAGATAAATAGCCTTGGCTTTATCTGTATCTGTTTGAAAATTTCGTTTTATGTAAGATGACAATGAATCAATCGATACAACATTTGTAGCGGGAGTAGAAAATGAACGCTCTTGTTGATTTTGCTGAGCAAAACTGTTCAAAGAAATACTTACTAGTAAAACGGTTTTTATAAAATATCTTTTCATATAATAGGTGATAAATATATCAAAATAAGGAACATATAAACAACCTATTTGGACTATTATTTATATACGAACTTTGGCATATCGAACCTTTGGGTAACAAAAATGTTAAATTTAAGAAATATAGCTGCTGGCTATAAAGATGGAGATTTGAAATAAGTAACTGTTGAATTTTAGTTTTAATTTTCAATTGTTGATTCAAAAATAAAAAATGAATAAAATGTCCTTCAAATATTCAAACTTTTTTAAAAGGGCTTGGTTGGTAAATCTATCATTTGCATTTATTGTATTTCTTTTTGCATGTTCAAAAGGAACTGATCCAGCTCCCCCACCAGTTGTAACCCCGCCTCTTACCGGTACACCTGTAATTACAACAACCACGCTGTTAACCAACCAGGGTATTATCTGGGGCTTTGATATTCTGCCCAATGGCAACATACTGT
>JANOQC010000019.1:0-5883 GCA_031422175.1 Sphingobacteriia bacterium
CCAATACAATTTACCATCAGGACCAAAAGCAATACGGCTTCCAAAATGACCATTCCAGGTAGATGCCGATTCGGTGGTATGCAACACCTGCCAATTGGTAGCAGCAGTTCCATTTAAGGTGAAGCGAGCAAGCGAAAGAAATCCGCCAGTAATACTATAAGTTACATATACACTTCTGCTTGTAGCATAGTTCGGTGAAATAGCTACATCAAGCAATCCACCCTGCCCTGCTGCAGAGATATTGGAAGGTAAGCCAGTAATCAACGTATTGCTCAGCGTGGTAGTATCGTACAAGCGCATCGTACCTGTTTTTTGTGTAAACAGTATGTTGCCATTGGGCAGAATATCAAAGCCCCAGATAATACCCTGGTTGGTTAACAGCGTGGTTGTTGTAATTACAGGTGTACCGGTAAGAGGCGGGGTTACAACTGGTGGGGGAACTGATCCAGCTCCTCCACCAGTTGTAACCCCGCCTCTTACCGGTACACCTGTAATTACAACAACCACGTTGCTAACCAATCAGGGTATTATCTGGGGCTTTGATATTCTGCCAAATGGCAATCTACTGTTTACACAAAAAACAGGTACGATGCGCTTGTACGATACTACCACGCTGAGCAATACGTTGATTACTGGCTTACCTTCCAATATCTCTGCAGCAGGGCAGGGTGGATTGCTTGATGTAGCTATTTCACCGGATTATGCTACAAGCAGAAGTGTATATGTAACTTATAGTATTACTGGCGGATTTCTTTCGCTTGCTCGCTTCACCTTAAATGGAACTGCAGCCAGCAATTGGCAGGTATTGCATACCACCGAATCGGCATCTACATGGAATGGACATTTTGGAAGCCGTATTGCTTTTGGGCCTGATGGTAAATTGTATTGGAGTGTGGGAGAAGGTGGAGGTGGAAGCCTTGGCGGTTCTTCGAGCCCCCATCAAAATGGACAAAGACTAAATACACTTTGGGGTAAAATTCATCGAATGAATCTGGATGGAACTATACCTGCTGATAATCCTTTGTTGACTGGTCAAACAGTGCGTTCAACTATTTTCAGTTATGGTCATCGCAATCCGCAAGGCATTGCTTTTGAACCTACTTCTAACCGACTTTTTGCAAATGAACATGGACCAAGCGGCGGCTGTGAATTAAACCGTGTTCAAGCTGGTGAAAATTTTGGCTGGCCTTTATATAGCACTGGTATTAACTACGATGGAACCACCATTAGCAGCGGACATAATGCACCGGGGATTGTTGCACCGTTAAAAAACTGGACACCCGCACTTGCACCCGCAGGCTTAACCTTTATCAATCACCCTTCTTTCAGAGATTGGAATGGCAATTTGCTAATGGGTAGCCTTACGCGCCGTCAATTGTTAATGATCAAAATGACCAATGGTGTTCCTGGCACTGAAACCATTTTACTCGAAAATACTGGCCGCATTCGAAATGTAAAAATGGGCCCAGCTGGTAAGATTTATGTTAGTGTAGAAGATGGAGGCATGTTGATTTCGTTAACGGCGAGATAGCCGTATTGGCAATAAAAAATTATAAGAACTGATTGATGAATATAATGGTAAATGAATTGTTTAAAACGACATTGGGTAGATTACGAATTGTAGCATTTATGGAAGGTTGTTCCTATTTGCTTTTGGGTTTCACGATGATTTTAAAATATAAATATGCTATGCCACTGCCAAATTACATTGTTGGCTTAGCTCATGGAATTCTTTTTGTTCTTTATGTTTTTTTACTGCTTCAAGTATCATTTAAACATCGTTGGAACATACTCAAAATGTTTTGGGCTTTTTTAGCTTCGCTTATTCCGTTTGGTACTTTTTATGCAGACAAAGTACTTTTTAGACAGACTAATTAATGAAAAGACAAAGATTTAGAAGGCTGAAAAAAAAGAAACTACAAAACCATTCAGTTGAAGTACCATACCAACCCTCAAACTAACATGGAGACAAAAATAATTTTAAAAAATATTTCAAAACACATTGCTCTCACTGAAGAAGAAGGAATATATTTTGTGTCGTTATTAAGAGAGAAAAAATTCAAAAACAAACAATACATTAATAGGGAAGGCGACATTTGCAAGCATTTGATCTTTATCAATAAAGGCTGTTGCAAGACTTTTAATATTGATAAAAACGGATTTGAGCATATTCTCCATTTTTCCTCACAAGATTATTGGGTGGGTGATTTGTACAGTATTATTACACAAAAACCAGGAGTGCTTTTTATTCAGGCTATGGAAGAAACGGAAGTATTGCAAATTGCCAAATCCGATTTAGATAATTTATATTTAAAAATTCCAAAATTTGAACGGATGTTTCGCATTTTAGCAGAGAATGCTTATGTAGAAACTCAAAACAGAGTGATGGAAGGCTTGGGCTTGACTGCAAAAGAACGTTATGCAATTTTCAATAAAAAATATATTGCATTAAAACATTTATTGCCTCAAAAACAAATTGCACTTTATCTTGGAGTTACACCAGAATTTTTTAGCCGAATGAAAAAAAATACAAACTCTTAACCTAGGTCATTGGTTGGAGGGTTATGTGAAACTACTTTTGTATTATAATAATGTAAATTATATAATATGAAGGTAAAATCTATAGCATTAGCAGGCTTACTGCTTACAAATAGTTTGGCATTCGCCACAACACCACAATCTGTTACTGTAATAAAATTTGGCGATGCCAATACTTTGTTTGTTGGGGACAGCAAATCAGCTACTTTATACGCTTATAATGTGGCTTCCAGCAACAATTCCGAAGCCCAAAAAGCCTACAACATCCATGATTTAAGTAACAAAATTGCCGCTTTTTCAAAAGTAGGAGTTATGGACATTATCGTTCGTGATATGGCTATAAATCCTACCTCAAAGGAAGCTTATATTGCGTTTGATGCCAAAACCAAAACAGGCTATGTTTCACAAATTATTGTTGTAAATCAGGCAGGAACTATTCGGAAATTTGATTTAGTAAATACAAAACATACCGAAACTAAAATTAATGATGCTCCAACTAACGATTTGAAAATTTGGGACAAAACTTCTTTGCGTTCAATGACTTTTACTGATATTGATTTTTATAAAGGAAAAGTGTATATAAGCGGAATGAGTAATGCTGAATTTTCATCGGCTTTGCGGATGGTAAATTATCCATTTGCGAATGCAAAAGTAACGACTTCTTCCGTTGAAATTTTTCACGCTGTTCACGGTCAAAACGAAACCAGAGCTCCCATTCAAACTTTGCAATTTGTAACCTTAAACAACGAAGAGTATATTTTGGCTGCTTATACTTGTACACCTTTGGTATTAATTCCTGTTAAAGAAATTAAAGATGGTGCCCATATTGTAGGCAAAACCATTGCCGAATTAGGATATGGAAATACACCTGTGGATATTATCAAATTCCAAGCGGAAGGGTTTGATAAAAAACCTTACGAAGGCATTATTTTAGCTAATAGAAACCGTACTGCACAGTTTGTAAATATCAATGATATTAATAAAAGTGCTACCGAAAAAAGTGTAAGCTATGTAGGAATGGTAGAACATACAGGAACGCCTATAAACAATCTTCCAATGGTAGGCTTGTTGCAAATGGACGACCAAGACGGTTATCATATAGCCACAATGAGAAGAAATGACGAAACAGGTAGTTTGGAATTGATTTCTTTCTTAAAAAATATGTATTTACGATTAGATGAATTTGTATCGGAATACGACCAACCAAACTATAAATACGAAGGACAACAATTGCAAATGAAAGGGTATCAAAACATGATGATTCAAGATTTAGGAAAAATAAAATTTTTGAAAAAATAAAAATGTATAAAATCTGCAGTTACACTTCACAATTGTGCAACTGCATTAATTAATATTTAAATGAAAACATCAAGATTAGAAGCTTTCAGCGATGGAGTTATGGCCATAATTATTACTATTATGGTATTGGAATTAAAAGCTCCCGAAGAAGCTAATTTAGAAGGGTTAATTTCAATTGCACCCATTTTCATCAGCTATTTAGTAAGTTTTATATATGTAGGAATTTATTGGAATAGTCATCATCACCTCTTTCAAATTACCGAAATGGTAAATGGGAAAATACTTTGGGCTCATTTACATCTTCTATTTTGGCTTTCCTTAATTCCTTTTACTACTTCATGGATAGGAGAAAATCATATAGAGTCTCTGCCTGTTGCTCTTTATGGATTTGTATTTCTGATGAGTGGTATTGGTTTCCTTATATTAAAAATACTAATTCTGAAAAATCATGAAAAAACAGCACCCATCCATCAAAAGATTGGTTCACACAAAAAAGAATATGCTTCACTTGCCATTTATATTGTAGGGATAGGTTTTGCATTTATCAATACCTATGTAGCAATTATCTGTTTTATGGGAGTTGCTTCGGTTTGGTTTTTACCTGATACTAGAATAGAGAGAAAAAAATAAATTAAATATTTAATGCCTTATTGAAATTTTTGATGCTAAAACTCAATTGTTATTTTTTACTTTTATTTTCAGCAACTGTGGTTTTGGGACAAAATAAAAATCCTAAAATTCTTGTAGTTTATCCAACCACTGACTCGATACCTGTAAATATTCTTCGGTTCTATATTCAATTTTCGGCTCCAATGCAAGAAATGGATATTTTAAACCATATAAAATTAAGCAACGAAGAAGGCAAAAATATTACTGGTGTTTTCTTTGAAAATCAAAATGAATTGTGGAGTGAAGACCGAACAAAAGTTACGTTAATTATAGATCCTGGCAGAGTAAAATTAGGGCTTTTGGCAAACAATATAATGGGCAGAGCCTTTGATGTAGGCAAAAAATACACCTTGATGATGGATAGTTTGTTGATGGATTTTAACGACCAAAAATTAGAAAATAGTTTTACCAAAACATTTATAGCTGTAACGGAAGATAGGCTTCCGCCCGATACTAAAACTTGGAAATTGAGTTTAATAAAAAGCAAAACCAAAGATAAATTTTCTATTGATTTTAAAGATAAGATTGACCATCTTTCTGCACAAACTTTAATTAAAATATTTAAAGACACTAAAAAAATTGAAGGTAGTATTTCATTACTTGTTCAAGAGCAAAAATGGGTTTTCAAACCAACTAAAAAATGGGAAAAAGGGAACTATCAAATTTTAGTAAATCCACGTTTAGAAGATATTGCTGCCAATGCTGTAAATCAAATATTTGACCATAAGCCATCAGATTTCAACCCAAAATACAAAGAAAATTTAGTTTTAAATTTCACTATTAAATGATAAAAAATACACTTTTCTTTTATATATTTTTTGTAGTTTCATTTCATGCAAAAGCACAAAATTTATCCCCAATAAAAGCATTAAGAGCTGAAGAAAATTACGCTTCGTTGTTGAATAACGACAGCCTTCGCAATTCTTCTTTTCTATATAAATTAAAAGCCATTCCGCTCAATAATGAAAAGATGATTTATTTAAGTTTGGGTGGAGAATTTCGCCCTCGTTGGGAAAATATTAACAATAAAAATTGGAGTACAAAAACAACGGCTGATGAAAGTTTTTATTCGCAACGTATCATGTTTCATACCGATTTACGTTTAGGGAAATATGTTCGTGTTTTTGGGCAATTGACACACGGTTTTGTGTCATTAGACAAGCCAGTTTATATACAATCAGATAAATTAGATTTGCATCAAGCGTTTGCTGAATTTATCATTCCAATCAAAAAATCGATTTTAAAATTACGAGCAGGAAGGCAAGAGTTATTGCTAGGTTCAGGACGTTTGATGGCTTTTAGAGATGGGCCAAATAGTCGCTTAAGTTTTGATATGACTCGGATTATGCTTGATGGAAAAGACTACAATTCCAATTT
>JANOQC010000020.1:0-48604 GCA_031422175.1 Sphingobacteriia bacterium
ACTGAAGTTTGGCGGATAAATGGCGGATAAATGGCGGATATGTTGAAATAGGCTCAGTTGGCTCATAATAGGCTCACAGATGGCTCAATATATTAGCCGCTCCTATAAAGAAAAGAAATATGGATGAAAATTTCTCTACCCAAATCTTAAACGAAACACGTATTTCAGGAAGATTGATAAACAAGCAACACTATTTGATGAGCCAACAGAAGAAATTGTCGATTCAAAAAATATTACCACAATTGAGAAAGAAATAAAAGTTAAAATTCATGCCAAGTTTGAAAATAGTAAACTGGTTTCCCAGTTGGCAACTTCTGCTGATATTGAAAAGATAAACTGGGAAGTGATTGAAGGGTGAAGTTCAAATTTATTCAGATGGACAACAACTTTTGGACGACATTTTTCTAGGGCTGATTTTCAAATTGAGCATCTGGGCATTGCCGTTAAACTATTTTGTGAATGAGAAAAATAGTAGGCAAGGAACAGCAGCGAAATTTGGAAGCAGACTAGATGAAGTTGCTCAATAAACCTATTGCGTCTTAAAATAATTAGTCAGTAGTAAAGCTTTTGCAGCGCCGATTTCTGCGGCAAGCACAGTTTCGGTTTGGGCTTTAATGTTTTTTACGGAGCGAAAGGTTTTGAGCAATTGTGCTATGGTTTGTGGCCCGATACCTGTAATTTGTTCTAATTCATTTTTAAAAGTTCCTTTTGATCTTTGATTGCGATGAAAACTAATTCCAAAACGATGCACTTCGTCTCTAATCCTTCTTACCAATTTTAGTGAATCGCTGTTCCAGGGTAGTTTGATCGATTCAGTATCTCCAGCAAAAAATATTTCTTCTTCATTTTTAGCCAATCCTATCAATGTAGTTCGGCCATCTAAGCCAAGTGCTTGAATGCTCTCTAGAGCTGCACTTAGTTGCCCTTTACCGCCATCTATTATCACAAGTTGTGGAAATGATGCTTCTTCTTCTTTTAAACGTTTGTATCGCCTATAAACCACTTCTTTCATAGTAGCAAAATCATTGATACCAACAACTGTTTTTACATTGTATTTTCTGTAGTCGGCGTTAGAAGGCATTCCATCTTTAAAGCAAACCATTGCCGACACCGGGTATGCGCCTTGAAAATTAGAATTGTCAAAACATTCAATATGAATAGGTACTTCTGGCAATTGAAGGAATTGTTGTAATTCGTACAATACTTTTTTCTTTTCCTGATCTGTCTTGCCTTCTAAATGCAGTATTTTTTTCTTCCTGAGTTCGTCTTTGAAATAAGCAACATTTTTAATGGAGAGGTCTAATAGTTTTTTCTTGTCTCCTAATTTTGGAACCGTTATGGTAATTGAATGATTCGGATAATCGATTGGAAAGGGAACTACAATTTCATTTGCCATACTATTAAACAATGTTCTAAGATTGCCAATCACCAATTCCAAAACTTCTTCTTCGCTTTCTTCTAATTTAGTTTCAACAGGTACAGTATGTGTTTGAACAATTGTGCCGTTTTGTACCATTAAATAATTTACAAATGCTTTATCATCGTCTTTTACAATAGAGAAAACATCGAGGTTGGTTAAATACTTACTTACCACAACCGATTTAGATTGGTAGTTTTCTAAATGTTCAATTTTTTGTTGAATCAATGCTGCTTTTTCAAATTGAAGCTCAGCTATGCATGTATTCATTTCCGATTTAAAATGTTGGATAACTGAGCCCAAATTTCCTTTTAAAATATTTTTAACCATCATCAACCCGTCTTGATAATCAGCAGCATCTTGTAATCCTTCACAAGGACCTTTGCAATTTCCTAAATGATATTCTAAACAAACTTTGAATTTCCCTTTTTGAATATTTTGATCGGATAAATTAAGCTTGCAATTTCTTAATGGGATATGTTGTTTTACAAAGTCAATTAATTCTCTAACCCTCCCCGAAGAAGTAAATGGGCCAATATATTCAGCGCCATCATTGATTTTTTTTCGAGTTAAAAAAAGTCTAGAAAAAGGTTCTTTTTTTACTACTATGTATGGATAGGTTTTATCGTCTTTTAAGTTGATATTGTATTTTGGTTGATATTGTTTTATTAAGGCATTTTCTAATAAGAAAGCATCTTGTTCAGAGTCTACAATAGTAAATTCAATTGTATGAATCCTTTGCACCAATTCATGTGTCTTATAACCTACAAATGATTTATTAAAATAGGAACTCACCCTTTTTCTTAAACTCTTTGCCTTTCCAATATAAATCAATACACCGGCTTGATTATAATATTTATAAATACCAGGATTAATTGGAATGGTATGCGCCAATTGTTGAAATTCGGGCTGCGTCATTACTTGTTTGCTTTATCCCAACTGATAACAGTTGTTTCAGTAATAAGTTTTCCATTATTATTGATGGGTGAGCTAATTTGAAAACTATGATTTGCCAACCAGCTTATCTGACGAAAATCGGTTACACCATTTATATTTACTAATTCTCTGATTAATAGTCTTTTGATGATATTGGTTTCTTCGCTCAATAAAACATCTACTCTTTGTATTGGAATTGTTGCATCAATGGCTGTATAATTAATGGTATAACTAGCTGTACTCAAATCTTGAAACACCGATTCTTTGTATGCTTGTTTGTTTAGCATGAATTGTTTTGCAGCGGAAAGTGCAGTGGCCGACTGCTCTAAAAAAACAGCCTTATCTATGGTTTCATTGATTTCTATGGAATCTCTGGTAAATGTTTTGCGAATCAGGTAATCATTTAGGTCTACCTGTTGAATTTGATCTTTAATAAAGATATCGATCGGATAAAATTTTGCAGTATCTGCAATGGATAATTGCTTGGTTGATTGTTGATTGTTTTTTGATTTACATGCTACAATCAATAGAAGCATTGAGATCCATAAAATCACTAATTTATTCATGTTGCAAAACTATCCAAAATTTGGGCTATTTCCACTGCCGGGTAATACCTAATCTGATTCCATAATCCATCAAATGCTCTTTAATAGGATATTGATTGGAATAGGTAGGTAAATGTTGGTACCTAATTTGAGGACCAATCTGCCAGAGATTGGCTCCACTTTTATAAGAGATATTAATTCCTAAACTGGTATTGATATTCCATTTGCGAATAAAGCTATTGCCGTCGGTATAATTTTTATAATCTGTAGAAAGTAGAAATGTATTGTTATTGATAGATAATGTGGGTTGAACAGACGCCTCTGCATTCAAACCAATTCTATTTCCTTTAATTAATTCCCATTGAATGCCAACGGGAATAGAAACCTGATAAGTTTGATTATTTAATTGTTCTGATTTATATCCAGCATTATTATTATAGTTAGAGAATAAATTAATGGTTTGAATGCCATTGTTATTAATTAATGAAAGAGAAGAGGGGCTTGATATTGTTTTAAATGTTTCAATATGATATTGACGAACATTTAATTGAATCCCTGTTTTAAATTTTAATTTATTGGTGATATTGTACAATGCAGCAAAGCCAACTTCAATTCCCATTGAAGGTCTGTGTCTAACAATATCGTTTACATTGGCAGAATAATTGAGCCCAAGTGGAACGTTTTGAGTATTGGTATTAGAAACAGTGCTCGGTTGTATCACTTCCTTAACTGCAACATCTGAAAGGGAACGATAGCTCTTAGATGGAGTTACATAAAATTGAAATCCTACTCTCGAAACTTTTTTCCATGGAATAGTTGTAGTGATAGGTACAATATTTTTTAAATATTCTGTTCCTAATTCAATGGGTGCTTGATTATCTGGAATTGATTTTAATAAATCAGGAATTACCAATTCCTTTGATTCGAATAATTCTTCATTTGGTGAAACGGTATTCAAATTCAGTGGCTCAATAGTATTTGCATTGTTTGATGTAGTATTTTTTGGTAATTCAAAAGCACTATTCCTGTTCAATGTTGTAGGGCTTGTTTTCTCAATACTTACAGTAAACTCAGCATTTGTAAGCGAAATATTTTCGCTCTTCAAATAGGCATTTTCTCGAAGTTGATTATTGGTAATTGTTGTAACTGTGTAATCAGTAAAATGCTGAGGCTCAATTATACCTAAATAAGATGATGTGGATTCTTTTGGAGTAATTTGATTGGTTCTAGCAATTGTTTTTACTGGTTTTAATTCTACTGATGCAATAGATAATATTCTTTCTGCAGAAGGAGACATCATTAATGTAGAAACAGTAAGACCACAAATAATAAATAAAGCAATGAAAGTAAGTGCAGGCCAGGTTTGATTTCCGTGAATCTCTGTTCGGATATTATTCCAGACATGATCAGACGGATACATACGATGGTTTTTCACTTCATCTTGTAGCAGTTGCTCAAATTCGTCGTCTTGGTAATTCTTATACTCCATATAAACTGATCAATGCACTTACTTTTTCAAAGCAGCTAACCATTGATATTCTTCCTTTGGTTGTTCGATTATTTTCTTTTTTACCAATATCATTTCTAACATTGTTTTTGCTCTTGTAAATTGACTTCTGCTTGTACTCTCCTCTATATCCAACATATTGGCAATTTCTTTATGGCTATATCCTTCTAAAGCATATAAGTTTAATACTGTTCTATATCCCAAAGGCAACAATCGGATACATTCTATGATTTGTTTGGCTTGCATAATAGAAGGCATGGTTTCTTCTTTTACTTCTAAGTAACCCGCATGATCCAAATCAATATTTTCACTAAACTTTTTATTTTTCTTTAAAAAATTAATACAAGTATGAACGATGATTCTTCTAACCCAACCTTCAAATGCACCCTTATTTTGAAAAGTATGAATTTGAGTAAAGACCTTAATGAATCCTTCTTGCAACATGTCTTCGGCATCTTCCCTGCTCTGACCAAAGCGATAACAAACACTCAGCATTTTCGGACTGTAACGATTGTACAGTTCGCGCTGGGCGGATGCATCATTTTGTAAACAGCCTACTAAAATGGCTTGTTCTGTCATTGGGGGAAAATATTTACCCTAAATATAAGACATATAATTATTCCATTTGCTGCATGTTTTTGCGGCTTAACCACTTTTAATAGAGGAAACTCGATTGATTCTGGCCATTTTTCTAAAAAATAAATCAACTAAAGCCACATTCTTTGTATTTTAGTATCTACACTTAACAATTAGTCTAATATGGACAGAAGGTCCTTTTTAAAAGTAAAATCGGAGCATATTAACAAAGCGACAATTGCTTTAGAAGTGTCGCCACCACCTCCAGCTGGAGGGTTGACTCCATTTGCTGGAACTTTTACAGAGCTAGAATTAACTCACTTGTTGAAGAGAACCTTATTTGGCGTTTCTAAAGCCGACCTCACTTATTTTAAGAATAAATCGTTGAACCAAACGGTTGATGAATTGCTCAACCCAACAGCACCATTTCCAGCTCCGCCATTGAAAGATTATACCGTTGGAACTGCCTTGGTTCCCGATAATAATATTGCTATAGGAACAACTTGGGTAAACGACAATAATACGGATGGTGCCATCGCCTCTTATAGAAGGTCTTCCTTTAAAAAATGGTGGATGGGGGTAATGATTAACCAAGACAGAAGTATCAGAGAAAAAATGACTTTTTTTTGGCACAATCATTTTGCTACAGAAACCAATGATATAAGCAACTCCCAATATGTTTATAGGCACCATAATTTATTAAGAACTTCCGCCTTGGGAAATTTCAAAACCCTTACAAAGGCAATTACTTTGGACCCTGCCATGTTGGTGTATTTAAATGGCCAAGTGAATACATTAACTGCACCTGATGAAAATTATAGCAGAGAAATTCAAGAACTATTTTGTTGTGGAAAAGGGCCAGGATCGAGGTATACTGAAGATGATGTAAAAGCGGCTGCTAAAGTATTAACGGGCTGGAGAGTAACGCCCAATCCTGTTACAGCATATTTTACTGAAAGCCGCCACGATAAAACCAATAAAACTTTTTCTTCTTTTTATAACAATACCATTATTCAAGGGAGAACTGGTGCAACAGGCGGTGAGCAAGAAATTGATGAGATGTTGAACATGATATTTACTACACAAGAAGTAGCTAAATATATTTGCAGAAGAATATATCGTTGGTTTGTTTATTATGATATTGATGCTAGTGTAGAAACCAATGTTATTACCCCCCTTGCGGATTTATTCAGAAATAGTAATTATGAAATAAAGCCAGTTTTATCTGCTTTACTAAAGAGCGAACATTTTTTTGATGTTTTATCTAAAGGATGTAAAATTAAAAGCCCGGTAGATTTGGTAGTTGGATTGTGCAGAGAATTTAATGTAGCATTTCAACCTACTACAGATTATGCTATTAATTATGGATTTTATAATTATTTAGTGAATTGGGTTGCTAATATGCAACAAAATATTGGCGATCCGCCAGATGTAAGTGGTTGGAAAGCCTATTATCAAGAGCCACAATTTTACCAGATTTGGGTGAATTCCGACACATTGCCAAAACGAAATCAATTTACAGATACCTTGGTTGTGAATGGATATACATTCAGTGGTAAAAAAATCATCATTGATTGGGTTGAATATGCCAAAACATTGTCTAATCCAAGAGATCCGAATGTGTTAATCAATGATTTGGTAGCTGCAATGTATAGAATTGATATTTCAGCAGCTTCAAAAGCGCAACTAAAAAGAGATATTTTATTGGCAGGACAATCCACTGATTTTTATTGGACAGAAGCATGGGATTTATTTATTGCTACACCAACCAATGCCACCAATGCAACAAGTGTAAGAAATAAACTTAGAGACTTAATTAAATACTTAATGAATCTGGCTGAATATCAGCTATCATAATTGCTTACTATGAAAAGGAGAGACTTTTTACGAAATACTGTACCGGCTGGCATTGCATTGCCATCATTGGTTGGAGGCCTTTCGTTTAAAGCATTTGGAGCAGATTCTCCTTTTGCACAATCCATGTTTTTACCGGTTACCAATACCGATCATATAGTTGTGATAATACAACTGAATGGCGGTAATGATGGATTGAATATGGTAATTCCATTGGAGAACTTTAGTAATTATGTAGCTGCAAGACCCAATATTTATATTCCAGAAGCCAAAGTGTTAAAATTAAATGGAATTACTAAAACAGGCTTACATCCTGCAATGACTGGTTTGCAAACCATGTACAATGAAGGCAAATTAAATGTGATACATTCTGTAGGCTACCCGCAACCAAGTTTTTCTCATTTTAGAGCAACCGATATTTGGATGAGTGCGAGTGATAGTAATAATGTGGTGAATAGCGGTTGGGCAGGCAGGTACTTGAATTATGAATATCCTAATTTCCCTAATGGATACCCTAATTCTACCATGAAAGATCCTTTGGCCATTCAAATTGGATCTGCCACTTCTCTTACATTCCAAGGGCCAGCAGTAAGTATGGGAATGAGCATTAGCAATCCGTCTAGTTTTTATAATTTAGTAAATGGGGTGCAAGATCCTGCACCCAATACGCCTGCAGGAAAAGAGTTAACATTTCTTCGTCAAATTTCCCAGCAGACACAACAATATGCAACTGTTATTAAAGACGCAGCAGCTAAAGTAACTTCGCAAGTAACTTATCCAACTGCAAATAGTTTAGCGGATCAGTTAAAAATAGTTGCCCGATTAATTAAAGGTGGTTTGCAAACACGCGTGTATATGGTGAATTATGGAGGTTTCGATACCCATTCAGCACAAGTGAATGCAACAGATACATCTATAGGTTCACATGCAACATTATTAGGTAATGTGAGTAATGCTATAAAAGCTTTTCAAGACGATCTTAAATTTTTAGAAATAGAAGAACGTGTAATAGGAATGACTTTCTCTGAATTTGGAAGAAGAATAAAAAGCAATGCAAGTACAGGAACCGATCATGGTTCTGCGGCTCCTTCTTTTGTTTTTGGTAAAAACGTAATGGGGGGTGTAACCGGTGATACACCTATGTTTGGTTCAAGTGTTACCGTAAATGATAACGTACCATTTCAATACGATTTTAGAAGTGTGTATTCAACTATTCTTTCTAATTGGCTTTGTGTAAATGACCAAGATTTACAACAAGTGATGCTCAAAAATTTTCAAAATTTACCATTGGTAAATGCTGCTGGTTGCAAAAAAGCAGTAAATATATCTGGCGACTCATTAATCAGCAATTATCCCAATCCATTTACCAGCAGCACCATAATTACTTTCAAAACAAATGGAGGACATACATTGATTCAAATAATGGATACAATGGGTAGGGTCATAGCCAATTTAACTGATCAAACATATACTGCTGGAACGTATACCGTTACTTTTAATGCAGGCACACTTCCTTCTGGGGTTTATTATGCTCGATTACAAAATATGAGTGTTCAACAAGTAAGAACCATGATTAAAGCGGGCAGGTAAGGTTTTTAATTTTCTTTGCTTAGGCTATAGAATGACTTGACTAATGTAGCCTTCCTATGTCCTTGAGTAGAATTAAATATGCGGTTGAATTTTCGGGTGAGGTAGGTTGTAGTTTGGTTATCTTGTGATATAAAAAATTAGTATGGATATCACTATCAATACACCAGCATTGCTTTTTCCAGCAATAAGTTTGATCATGTTGGCTTATACCAATCGCTTCTTGGCATTATCTAACCGTGTAAGATCATTACACGATAAATATGAGGGGCACGAAAACAGGGCAATTATACATGGACAAATTAAAAATCTGCGGTACCGATTAAAACTCATTAAAAATATGCAGGCATTGGGTGTACTTACTTTTTTAAGTAGCATTCTGTGTATGTATTTTATATACAATGAGTGGATGGTAATGGCGCATTGGATATTTGCCTTAAGCCTTTTTATTTTTGCAGCATCCCTGGCACTGTCTCTATTAGAAATTCAATTAAGCACCAAAGCCATCGAGCTTGAGCTCAGCGATATCGAAGGCCTCGAAGATCCTTCGGTAATGGATTATATCAAAAGCAAATTTGATAAAGAGCGGAATTAATTATTCATTATTATTTTGCAGTATAATTTTAAGTAGTTCAATATTTTTCTTATCTATATAGTATTCAAAATATCGTTTGTCTGACTGGCTTCTGATATTGCAAATCAATTCAATATCGTCATCATTTAAGAAATTGAATTTTTCGTTGATGCTTTTCATTACATCACTCCTCACTTTTTTCTGTAAACCGAGGTTTTTATCCTTGATACCTAATACATAATTGATCTCAGTAATAGAAGTAGTGCTGTTTTGTTTAGATTTTTCTAACAATAATTTTAGCAATTGTTTTTCTGTTTCGTTGAACTTTATTTTTACTGTAGGAGAGATAGGAACTTTATTGGAAGCGTCTTCTAGTATTTTCTCCCTTTTTTTCTTTGCTTCCCTTTTTCTAGCAGCAGCAGCAAATAATATAATGAAAATAGGGGCAATGCCATATGCAAAACCGGTATTATTTTTCTTCCAAACCTTAAAATTGGCTTTCTCAAATTTTGATGTATTAACTTTTACGGAATCGTAATGCCAAGTGTATCCATTTAAATAATAAATAGTTTGGTTATGATAATAGACAAGATGGTCATTATTGATTCTTTCTAAACTCTGTGCCATACTGGGATCTGAAATTACTTTAATGGAGTTTTCTTCAAAATTGATTTGATACACTTTATCAATCAAGCTAATAAGCAGGCCAGAGTCGGTTGCCAATATCCATTTTGTTTTTTGTAACATGTCAAAATAATCAGGATGGGTCTTGCCTAATTTTTTCCAAGTTTTGGTTGTAAGATTTAATCGGTAAACATTTTTTTCAATCAGATCATCTTTATCATCTGATTTAATACCTGAATTGATGATGGTTTGATAAGGAATAAATAAGTGCTCAGTTTTGGTATTAAACCAAGATAATTGGCCTGATGTTCCCAATTGATCGGTATATGGCATATGAATTTCTTGATCAATTGGGTCTGCATCCCATTCCTTGTCTTTGAGACTGTATTTTCTGAGCGTTCCACTCGACCGCCAAAATCCGTATCCCCCAATATTATATATCTCTTTTTTGTGGGTAAATAAAAATGCATCAAAATTATAATTATAATTCTCTGTATCGTCAATACGCTTAAAAGTTAAAACACTATCGTTGGGGTTGTCTAACTGGTATAATAATCCAGAGCCATTGAAATGAATGAAAAAAGACTTCCCACTTTTAAAAAATTGGCACCGTCTGGTTTTTAAATGCTTGTAATCGGGATTTATAAAATTAAATGTTGAAGATCGTAAAGGTTGAATCAAGGCTTTGTTTTGAATCAAATCTTGAAAGAATGGTGAGTTCTTCAGTTTTAATATACTATCAATATCTTGAGAACAGACAGATCCCGAAAGAAACAACCCAATCAGGAAAACAAACAGATTTTTCATTAAAATGCAGAAATTGGATGAATTCTACTGCTAAATATAGGAAATAACCTATATAATTACCGGTTTATTAACCTTAATTAAATTTTTAATATGTCTATTTTGTTTATTTGTATCGTATTGAACAAATACAGCCAGCTACAGATAGGTGTTAATCGGGGGATGTACACTTCATAGGTAGCTGGTTTTATCCCTTCCTTTCCCCAATCTGCTGTCTCCACATGGCGTAATACAATCCTTTCTCCACCAATAGTTCGGCATGGCTACCAGTTTCCACAACCTGGCCTTTTTCTAAAACATATATTCGATCGGCATGCATTATGGTACTCAATCGATGCGCGATCATAACCGTAATCTGTTCTTTTTGTGCGGAGATATTTCTGATGGTACTGGTGATCTCTTCTTCTGTAATGCTATCTAATGAAGAAGTGGCTTCATCAAATATTAATAATTGAGGATGTCTAATGAGCGCCCTTGCAATGGACAAACGTTGTTTTTCGCCCCCACTTAATTTCAATCCACCTTCTCCAATCATTGAATCAATTCCTTTATCTGCTTTAGTTAATAAATTATCACAACTGGCTTTATGCAATGCTTCTATAATATCTTTTTCTGTTGCATCAGGTTTTACAAATAATAAATTCTCTCTGATTGTTCCTGCAAACAATTGTGTGTCTTGAGTTACAAAACCAATTTGATTTCTCAATTCATCAAAATTAATATCATGCCCGTCCACTCCATTGTACATAATATTGCCTTCTTTAGGGCGATACAAACCCACCAAGAGTTTTACCAATGTACTTTTTCCTGCACCTGATGGCCCAACAAATGCAATGGTCTCGCCTTTTTTTGCGTCGAAACTAATTCCATCTAAAGCGTTGAACTGTGCTGTTTGATGTTTGAAGATGATATTGTCAAAAGCCAGTGTATTGATGTTGCCAATATGGTGTGGAGTTACAGGTATTGGTTCAGATGGTTTCATCATTAATGTATGAAAATTATTCAACGACGCCTCTGCTTCTCTGTAAGAGAGAATGATATTGCCAATTTCTTGGAGTGGTCCGAAAATAAAAAACGAATAAAATGTTAGCGTCATTACTTCACCCGCGGTAAGCTTGCCTTGAAACACCAACCATAACAATGTGAACATAATGATTTGACGGAGTAAATTCACGAATGTGCCTTGTACAAAGCTTAATGATCGAATACTTTTTACTTTTCTCAACTCTAGCCCTAAAATCTTGTAGGTATTTTTATTTAAGCGATTGATCTCTTGCAACGTTAATCCCAAACTTTTTACTAATTCAATATTCCTTAAACTCTCCGTGGTGGTTCCCGCTAATGTGGTTGTTTCTTTTACAATTACTTTTTGAATGGTTTTAATGCGCTTACTTAAAAAACTAGTAAGCAAAGAAAGAAATATAATACCAGATGCATATATGGGCATGATTGACCAATGCAACTTAAAAGAGTAAATAGATATAAATACGATTCCAACAAGTATGCTAAATAATACATTGATAAATGCAATGATGAATTTTTCGGTATCAGTTCTCACCTTAGATAATATAGATAAAGTTTCTCCGCTTCGCTGATCTTCAAATTCCTGATAAGGCATTTTCATAGAATGTTCTAAGCCATCGGTAAAAATTTTTGCCCCAAATTTTTGTACAATAACATTGCTGAAATAATCCTGAAAGGCTTTGGCTATCCTCGACACCATGGCCACACTAATCAGTATGCCTAAGAAACCCATCACTCCCCAAATAAATTCCGATTCTGTTCTTTCCCCTGTTGCTATGAATTGTTTCTTTTCGTTGAAGTAGCCTGTATTTAATGGGTGCATGCCATACTGATCCAATAGCTTTCCAAAAAAATAAGGATCCAACATAGAGAACGACTGGTTAATTGCAGCTAATAATAAAGCCAATGCAATTAGCCATTTATAAGGTTTGAGGTATTGCAACAGTAGTTTCATAGTGTCTATTTATCGTTCTTGTATCTTTTGCTTGTCAATTTCCGTACTATTTTTCAATTTCTGACAATATTGCTGTTTTAGGCTTTTCCACTATTGTTAACAATAAGATCATCCTATTTTGATATAGTAAGTACAATTCATTAGTAACTTACAAAAACCCTCATTTATGCGTTGGAGAAAATTCAATGGCGAAAATATTGTACTTCCAATAAAAGATGCAGTAGAAGAAGCCATACAAAAAGAAACAGCAGCAGGAACAAAATTGAAAGTTTGCATTGGTACCGATAGCCAGGTAAAAGGCGCCGATACTGAGTTTGCTACCGTAATTGTTTTTTTACGTGAACACAATGGAGGATTCATGTACATCCACAATGAAAAAACAAAACTAAAATACCACATCAAAGAAAGAATGTTGGTAGAAGTGGCAAAGAGCATAGAAATTGCCTATGAACTGTGTAATCTTTTTATTGATTATCATGTGGAGATGGAAGTTCATGCAGATATCAATACCAATCCACAGTTTAAAAGCAATGATGCTTTGAGAGAGGCCATGGGCTATATTCTTGGAATGGGCTTTGCATTTAAAGCCAAGCCCGAAGCTTTTGCAAGTAGTTGCTGCGCAGATAAAGCAGTAAACTAATATAACCCTGTTACTACTTTGGAAATGATCCCTCCAATAATGCTCGTACAGATGTTGCAAGCAGCTGCTGCTTTGTAGCCTCAAACAAATCTTTTTTATCTGTAGGTAAGCGAAGATTAAATTTTTTTCCTTCCGACAACAATTTATCAAAACCAGGGTTCCAGCGATTGAATTGATTAATATTCATCAATAATCCATTACACACAATGATAGAATTATAACGTCCACTGATTTCAATAATAATTGTATTGGTTATTTCTTCCTTGGATAAACTGCTTGCTTCTAAAGGAGTATTTGCTTTTTGAATTTTTACTTCCTGTGCTGTCATGGTAGTAAATCCCCCTTGACCTTCCATAATATAATGGGTGCCAATAAATTTTTTTACATGATTTCTGGTTTCTTCTGGAAGAAAATATTGTAGGTCCCAAAAATCACGGCTATTGGCTTTTCTAATGCATTGTCTTACCCTACCAGCTCCACCATTATAGGCGGCAACTACCAATAACCAATCTTGAAATTCGGTAAACAATTCTTTCATCAATTTTGCGGCTGCAGTTGTGCTTTTATAATAATCTGTTCTTTCATCTTTTGGTTGTAAACTCAAACCAAATCGAGTAGCTTCATAAGGCATTATTTGCCATGGACCAACCGCACCAGCCCAAGAAACAAGCCCTGAATTTAAATGACTTTCAATCACACTCAAGTATTTCATTTCCTTAGGAATACCATACTGGGTAAGAATTTGATCGTATAAATCGAAATAAGGTTTGCCCCATCCTTTCATTTTTTCTAATTCCTTTCCTTGCTTTTTAATATAATCAAGTACAAATGAAACTGCTCTTGGATTTAGTTGAGAAACATAGGGTTTAGAAGCATTAAAAGATCCCTTAAATAAAGATTTGAATCCGTATTTATCTTTTGTAGTATCTGTTTGTGCTGAAATTATTTGACAAAGAAAAATAAAAATGGCAAGAACAACCATTCTCCCTAAACTACAATCAGGCAATACAATATGTTGTGTTAAGCGATTTGCATGTTGATTGGTACCGCTCATATACTATTGTTTAAGTTGGAGCAAGTAACTTGAAATTTGAAGGAGTGTAGTTTCGTCAAAATGTTTAGTCATCAATTGTAGCCCAAAAGGCATTCCATTGGGATGGGTAAATAATGGAATGGAAATGGCAGGGATCCCCACCAGGTTGGGATAGACTGTATAAATATCTGCTAAAAACATTTCAATGGGGTCGGTTGATTTTTCACCTATTTTAAATGCAGGTGATGGTACAGTAGGAGAGATGATTACATCGAATTGTGCAAATAATTCATCGGTCTTATTTTTTAATAAGCGACGTACCTGTTGCGCTTTGGTAAAATAAGCATCAAAATAGCCTTCACTTAAAACAAATGTGCCTAGTAGAATTCTTCTTTTTACTTCGTCTCCAAATCCTTCGCTGCGCGAAGCTTTATACATTTCAGTAAGATCAATATTTTTATTTGCAGTTCTGTGACCAAATTTAACTCCATCAAACCTCGATAAATTACTCGATGCTTCTGCTGTTGTTAATACATAATAAGTAGGTACTACGTATTCCAATAATTCAAAATCAACTGATTCAACAATATGCCCTTCGGTTTTCAGTTTTTCAATTAAATGAATTGTTTGTTCACGAATATCTTTATCCAAAGATGGATGTTCCAATGCTTCTTTAAAATAAGCGATGCGGTATTTATTGTAAACTTTCAATGAAGCAGCATAATTGTCAACGAGCCTATCGGAAACAGTACTATCAAAATCATCTACACCAGCAATGATTTCTAAAACCAATGCTGCGTCTTCAATGGTTTGTGAGAATATACCAATCTGATCAAATGAAGATGCATAAGCAATCAAACCATAACGCGATATTCTACCATAGGTAGGCTTAATGCCAATGATTCCACAGAAATCTGCAGGCTGTCTTACTGACCCTCCTGTATCGCTTCCCAGGCTAATCATACAAAGCCCTGCCTGAACAGCTACAGCTGAACCACCCGAAGATCCTCCAGAAACCCTTTCTAAATCTTTGGCATTTTTTACTGGGCCATAGCTAGAGTTTTCATTGCTACTCCCCATGGCAAATTCATCACAATTTTGTCTTCCAATAATAATTGCTCCAGCATCCAATAATTTTTGGGTAGCCGTTGCATTATAAATAGACGTAAAATTTTTGAGGATAGCAGAAGCTGCAGTAACTGAGTGATCTTTATAACAGATCACATCTTTCAATCCAACAACTACACCATGAAGTGGAGGAACATGCTCCCCTGCTTTTCTGAGTGCATCTAATTCTGTTGCTTTTGCAATTGCTTCGGCTTCGTAGATTTCTATAAAAGCATTTAATGAAGCATTGTCTTTGATGGCCGCTATATAAAAGCGAACGGCCTCCACACAGGTGGTTTGGCCGTTCTGCAATGCAGTATGATAGTCTTTGATTGAACTAAACCGAAACAAAGGCTTTGTTTATAATTATTGTAATATTTAGGCAGGAGTATTGTCTTTTTCTTTCATGCCATCTTCTAATTCTTTTTTCACATTGTTCTTGGCGTCATTGAATTCACGAATGCCCTTGCCTAGCCCTCTCATAAATTCTGGTATTTTTCTACCACCAAATAAAACCAACACAACAATTCCGATGATCAATAATTCTTGAAATCCAAGATTGCCCATAATGATTAATTTAAGATTGTAAAGTTACTATAATTCAGATGCCATTCTTGCAAATATTGTTAAATCAAGCAATATGGCCAATAAAAAAGCGTCCTGATGATATCGGGACGCTTTAAAATGATGTATTGATTACTAGAAACGTTTTTCTTTAATACGAGCACTTTTACCACTACGCTCACGTAAGTAAAACAATTTAGCACGACGTACTTTACCTACTTTATTCAATAGGATAGAATCGATATTTGGAGAAAGGATAGGGAACAAACGTTCTACACCTACTCCATCAGAGATTTTACGTACAGTGAAAGAGGCAGTTGCGCCTGTTCCTTGGTGCTTAATAACATCTCCACGAAAACTCTGGATACGTTCTTTACCACCCTCTACAATTTTATAATTAACGGTAATATTATCACCTGCTTTAAACTTCGGATGAGTTTTCTTAGTAGTTAACTGATCGTGTACAAACTGAACTGCTGCGTCCATAACTTTTAATTTTTGCGGACGGCAAAGGTAGTGAAAAATTTAGTAAAGCGTATACTCAATACTGTTTTTTTTTACCTCGCCACGTTTATTGCCCTTTTTTCTCTAATAACGGTTACTTTAATCTGCCCCGGATAGGTCATTTCTGTCTGAATTTTTTGTGCTATTTCAAAACTCAGTTTATCACTGTCTAAATCGGTTACTTTATCTGCTTCAACAATTACCCTTAATTCTCGACCAGCTTGTATTGCATAGGCTTTTTCTACCCCTTGATAGGCCAATGCCAAGTTCTCTAGATCTTTAATCCTTTGAAGGTATTGTTGCATGATTTCCCTTCTCGCTCCTGGTCTTGCACCGCTGATGGCATCGCAAGCCTGAATAATTGGAGAAATCACATATAACATTTCCATCTCATCGTGGTGGGCGCCAATGGCATTCACAACTGCTGGGTTTTCGCCATATTTTTCGGCTAATTTAGCCCCTAATAATGCATGGCTCAATTCTGTTTCTTCATCCGGAACCTTACCAATATCATGCAATAATCCTGCTCTTTTAGCCAGTTTAGGGTTCATTCCAAGTTCCGAAGCCATGATTCCGCATAGGTTAGCTGTTTCTCTGCTATGCATCAATAGATTTTGACCGTAAGAAGACCTGAAACGCATTTTACCTACAATTCTGATCAATTCTTTATGTAATCCATGAATCCCCATTTCGATAACGGTTCTTTCTCCAATTTCCATTACTTGCTCTTCTAATTGACGACGTGTTTTTTCTACTACTTCTTCAATACGTGCAGGGTGGATTCTACCATCGGAAACCAATCTTTGTAAGCTCAAACGGGCAATTTCTCTTCGTAAAGGATCAAAAGAAGAAAGAATGATTGCTTCTGGTGTATCATCTACAATTAAGTCAACTCCTGTAGCGGCTTCAAGGGCCCGAATATTTCGACCTTCTCTACCAATAATCTGACCTTTTATTTCATCAGTTTCTAAATTGAATACAGTAACTGTATTTTCAATAGTAATCTCAGCAGCTGTTCTTTGGATAGATTGAATAACAATTTTACGGGCCTCTTTATTGGCTTTTTGTTTGGCTTCTTCAATAATATCCTGCTGCAAGGATAATGCCTGGGTATGGGCTTCTTGCTTCAGACTCTCTACTAGTTGAGTTTTGGCGTCTTCAGCACTCAGTCCGGCAATTTTCTCTAACCGTCGGATATGTTCCTCCTGGTGCTTTTCTAATTCGGTACGCTTTAAATTAACTACTTCAATCTGGCGATTTAGGGTATCCTTAATAGCATCATTTTCCTTAACCTGCTTTTCAATGGAAGCTTCTTTCTGATTAATGGTAATTTCCTTCTGTTTAATGCGATTCTCGGTTTCTCCGATTTTACGGTTCTTCTCCAATAATTCCCTGTCGTGATCTGATTTAAGTTGAACAAAACGCTCCTTGGCCTCTAACTGTTTTTCTTTTTTTACTGTTTCAGCCCTCGATTCGGCATCTTTTAAAATGTTTTGGGCCTGATTTTCTGCGTCTTCTAACTGTTTTTTGGTGTTTTTGGCAAAAATAAATCTACCCGCTACAACTCCTATAACTAGGGCTACTGTAGCTGATATGATTAATAATATTAATGGATCCATGGCTTTTGCAAGGGTTTAAATTGTTCACAATCCTATTTATCTGATCACATCTCATTTAATACTAATAAGTAATGATTCGTTACGAAGATAACAAGAAGATTGCAGATTTAAGTTGAAGGAGATAAGAATTGTGATAGTTCTGTCAAATAAGCAATTAATCCTTGCCTTCCTGCAATGCTTTTTCAATCAAGTTGCCCAACTCCACAATTTGTTGAGTTGCGTCGTTCCATTGAACAGGTTGGGAGCCTGTTTCTTTTTGTTCAGTTGCAAACCACAACAATACCATAGCAATATAATCTTGCATGTCTTTTCCTGCAAATTGAGTTTTGAAAGAATTGATTTTTTCATTGATCAATGCCGCCGTTTTTCTTACCATTTCTTCATCTGCTGGTTCGATTTTTAAGCGATAGCTTCTATCGGCAATTAAAATATTTACGGGTATCAGTTCATTCATATGTTTAGGCATGCAGCAATGCCAGGCATTTGTCTATTTCTTTGATATAAGCATCTATTTTTTTCTGTAAAGCTTGTTTTTGCGAATCATCCCAATGACCTCCAGTAATTTGAACTGCCGTTACTTTTTGTTCTAATTGAATTAACTGATTGTTTTTGTAGGTTTGTTCGCTTTGTAAGACAGCAATTTCCTTTTGCAATTTTTTATTGTCTTTCTGCAATTGCTTGTACTCCTTAATAAGCAGTTGTAGTTTTTCGTGCAGTTGGATAATATGGTTGTTGATGTCTGTCATTATTATTTTCTTATTTCCGCCTGAATTTCTTTTTCAAAACATTGAATTAACTTGCCCATCATGCCATCAATCTCATTATCAGTAAGGGTTTTAGCATCATCCCAAAAAGTAAAACTGACTGCCATCGACTTTTTGTTCTTGCCTAATTTTTCGCTTTCAAATAGGTCGAATAATTGCATTTGCTGAAGTTTAGGCAATTTAATGTTTTGTATTGACTTTTCAATAGCTCCATAAGTAATTGCTTTGTCTACCACCAATGCAAGGTCTCTTTGTACAGAAGGATATTTGTTTACCTCTTTGTAAACAATTTTCTTTTTTTGTACCGAACTCATTAGTTTTTTGAAAGTCAAATCAAGCATAAAAACGGGCTGCTTAATATCGAAAGCAAGTAATTTTTTATTGCTAACGATAACTATATTTCCCAATAATTGTTTGTCAGAATAAATGTTGATTGTAGTATCATTTTCCAATAATTCAAAACGAATATTGCTAAGTCCGCAATATTGAAGAATAGCAGTAGTCAAGCCTTTCATTGAAAAGAAATCCAAGAGCTTGCTTTTATTGTTCCAGCCTTGTTCGTGGTTATTGCCAGTAGCGAATAAGCAAAAATGTTCTTCTTCTAAAAATCCTTCTTCTTTTGTTTGATAGGTTTTGCCAAATTCAAAAAGTTGTAGATTATTGTTTTTTCTGTTGAGGTTATAAGCAATGGTTTCTAAGCCACTCTCTAACATGGAAGGCCTCAATACATCTAATTCTGCACTTAGGTTATTCATCATTTTAACCAAATGCAAACTATTTGCTTCATCAAAATATTTGCTATTGGTAATGGAATTGGTAATGATTTCTGTAAATCCCTTGCCTATTAAAAATGTTGCAATTTTTTCGCGTAAATTTTCTTTAATACCTAGACTATCTACTGCTGGGCTAATGCTGATTAAAGAGGGAATTTCTACATTGTCTAATCCATCGATTCGCAGAATTTCTTCAACAATATCGGCCGGTATACTAATATCGGGTTTACTATAAGGCACTTCAACCATTAATTCATCTATCCCTTCTTTTACTATACCAAAACCCAGTGCAGTTAAAATTCTTTTTACTTTGTCTGAGTGATAATTTTTACCACTTAATTTTTTGAGATAATGATTCTTGATGGTTACTGTAACTCTTGGGGCAGGGTTTGGATAAATGTCCATTATATCACTGCTGATTTCTCCTCCAGCAATCTCTTTTATCAATAGGGCAGCACGTTTCAGCACATTTACGGTATTGGATATATCAATCCCTTTTTCAAATCTTGTTGCCGCATCAGTTCTCAAACCATGGCGGATGGATGTTTTACGAATAGTAGTAGAATTAAAACAAGCGCTCTCTAAAAAGATGGCTTTTGTATGGGCATTTACCCCACTTTTTGTTCCACCAAAAACACCTGCAATAAACATTGCTTCAGCAGCATTGCAAATCATTAAATCGGTTACATTTAGCTTTCTTTCTTTATCGTCGAGTGTGGTGAATAGGGTTTGGTCTGTGCAATTTTTTATGATTATTTCATTGCCCGTAATGGCGGCCGCATCAAATGCATGCAATGGCTGCCCCGTTTCGTGTAAAATAAAATTGGTGATGTCTACAATATTATTGATACTCCTAACACCTATGGCTGTGAGTTTATTGACCAGCCATTCAGGAGAAGGTTGAACAGTTACACCATTAATTGTTACGCCTGCATAGCGGGGACAGTCCAAATTATTCTCAACGGTTACTTTTATAGGTAAACTATTATTATCGGATTTAAACCCATTATTGAATGGAGATTTTAACCTTGTTTCTTTTTGATGATGGGTTAAATACGCAGCCACATCTTTAGCAACACCCATATGGCTCATTGCATCCATTCTGTTGGGGGTTAAACCAATTTCATAGATCCAATCGGAATAGGGTTTAAAGAAGTCTGCTGCTGGAGTTCCAGGTGTTAAATCATAGGGTAATACCATTATTCCATCGTGGCTATAACCCAATCCCAGCTCATCTTCTGCACAAATCATACCTTGGCTTTCTTCACCCCTGATTTTTGCGGCTTTCATGGTCATTGGTTCACCTGAAATAGGATAAATGGTTGCCCCAATGGTTGCCACTGCAACTTTTTGACCCACTGCTACATTGGCCGCCCCACAAACCACTTTTAAAGGGGCTTCTTTGCCAATATTGATGGTAGTTAATTTTAATTTATCTGCATTGGGGTGTTGCTCGCAAGTCAACACTTCTCCGATTACTACTCCCGATAATCCACCCTTTATTTTTTCGTACTGCTCCAAACCCTCTACTTCTAATCCAATGGATGTAAGAATTTTAGATAATTGAACCGGATCGATTGCTTCGGGTAAATATTCAGATAACCAATTGTAACTAATTGTCATACTTGCTGCTGCTTTGAAATGAGCAAATTTAAGGTTTGTTTCCCTACAAACATAATTTGCCATTGAAACGTGCAAATATGTACCATCTGCTATATTGGTATTAAAAATCGCGCAGCTATTTAAACGTAAAGTGGAGGATATTTTTAGTCTAGAACAAGGAGATTGAGCCAAGTAGAATGTAAAATCTGTTTAGATTTTTGAATTATATGATGCATTAATTCCAATCTGAACCTTTCAAAAATGAAGGTTAGAAAACAAAAATTCTATTAGAATTACTAGCGCCTTCATTTTTGGGCAGAGAGGAGTGGGATTAATGCATCATATATATTGCCGATGCCTTCATTTTTGGGCAGAGCCGATGGGGGTTGCGGTTTCATCAGTTAATAAAAAAATTAATTGAATTTACCTACGCCTTCATTTTTGGGCAGAGCTGATGGGGGATAGTGGTTTCTCATCGAAAATTGTACTAAATGCTATCATGCCAAAATTGGTTCAAATAGCAATTTTTTGACCTGAAAACCGTGATTTCACCCATTCACAGTTACGTAAATTCCTCCGAAAGCCTCCGTGTTTTAAGAAATTTCTTTCTGCACAGCCCTTTGTTAATTTCTCCAAATAAAAGCGCAAAACTTTTTAAAATAGGGGATAACCAGAGTAAATTGTGTGAATAGTTGAGTTTCGGCTGTTAATAAGCATGAAATAACCTGTGGATTAATATTGATGGATCATTTATTTTGGCTAGCAAATACTTCCCATTATATTCGCTCCCCTTCATTGAATAGGTAACAATATGGTAACATAGAAATAATTCAGTGAAATGGAGTAAAACATTATCAACCTAAAGTATTTACTATATAATGGAAATAACAAGTTTAAATAAAGATAGAAAGAGAAGAAAACCATCTGTGGATTTGAGTACAATGGTATATGGTAAAGTACCACCTCAAGCAAAAGAATTAGAAGAAGCAGTTTTAGGTGCAATAATGCTCGAAAAAAGTGCATTCGATACTGTTTCTGAAATTATTAAACCAGAATGTTTTTATGTAGATGCGCATAAATTTATTTATGAAGCCATGCAGGCATTGCAACAGAAAAGTGTGCCTATCGATATTCTTACTGTGGTAGAAGAATTGAAGAGCCAAGAGAAACTCGATATTGTGGGCGGTCCTTATTTTGTAACAAAACTGACCAATTCAGTTGTTTCAACCGCCAATATTGATGCCCACGCACGTATCGTTTTACAAAAATTTATTCAAAGAGAATTGATTCGGATAAGTGGTGAAATTATTGGAGATGCTTACGAAGATAGTACCGATGTTTTCGATTTGTTAGACCATAGTGAAACATTGATGTTCAATATCACCAACAATTACTTAAAAAAGAATTTCGAAGATATTGGCAACGTATTGGTGAAAACAATTAATCGAATTGATGAACTCCGAACAAAAACAGAAGAAATTTCTGGAGTACCTAGTGGTTTTGCTACTATCGATCGAATCACTTACGGTTGGCAGCCTACCGATTTAATTATACTTGCAGCCAGACCCTCAGTAGGTAAAACCGCATTTGCCTTAAACCTTGCAAGGAATGCTGCTTTACATCCTACTAAGCCCGTTGGCGTTGGTTTCTTTTCATTGGAAATGAGTGCTGCGCAATTGGTTCAGCGGATTTTAAGTGCCGAAAGTGAAATTGAAATGCAGAAAATCAGCCGTGGTAAATTAGAAGATTATGAATACCAACAACTGCATAGTAAGGGAATTAAAAAATTGGAATCTGCTCCTATTTATATTGATGATACAGCTGCCTTAAATATTTTCGAATTCAGGGCAAAAGCTAGAAGATTGGTTAATAAACACCATGTTGGTGTAATCATTATTGACTATTTGCAATTGATGAGTGGCAGTAACGACAAAGGAGGCAATCGCGAACAGGAAATAAGTAATATATCCAGAAATCTAAAAGCGTTGGCCAAAGAATTAAGTGTTCCGATCATTGCATTGAGTCAATTAAGTCGTGCGGTTGAAACAAGAAAAGAAAGTAAAATGCCTCAGTTGAGTGATCTTCGTGAATCAGGTGCCATTGAACAAGATGCTGATATGGTTATGTTTATCTATCGCCCAGAATACTACGAGAACATGAGTAATGAAAATGGGGAAAGTACTATTGGAGAAACGCATATTAGAATTGCCAAACACAGAAATGGATCACTCGAAACAATTAAACTAAGAGCCAAATTAGCTATACAAAAATTTGAAGAATGGGATGATGATAACAATGCCAGTTCTGGATGGAGGCCAATAACACCAAACAGCTCTACAAATGGAAATTCAGGAGCTGGAGAAGGGTCTAAATTGTTTATTCAAAAGGGAAGTAAAATGAATGGTGGTGAATTTGATGAAGGTGTAGATCAAGATGCTCCTTTTAGTTAATTTGACAATCTTTATGAATAAAATAGTACTGATTTTTTGTGGATGTGCTTTATCCATATTTGCATTAGCTCAAAAATGCGATCCTTCAAAAACACCCATCGTTTTTGTGCATGGATTTTTAGGAAGTGGGGATACTTATACAACTCAATTTCAGCGTTTTCTATCTAACAATTATTGTAATAGCCAATTATTTGTTTTTGATTGGAATAGCATTGGTGCAAGGGGAAATACCAATGCTCAACTTGATGTATTCATTCAAGAAGTACTTAAAAAATCTGGAGCCGAAAAAGTAAATCTAGTAGGGCACTCCGCTGGAGGTGGAGTTGGATACAGTTATTTAAACGATTCTTTGCGTGCATTAAAAGTGGCGCATTATGTGCATGTTGGAAGTGGAAAAAATGCAAAGTCTGCAGGCAAATTTGGAGAAGTACCCACCATGAATATTTATTCTACCGACGATAAAGTTGTAAAGGGTGGAGAAATTCCAGGAGCTATCAATATTATGCAAACGGGTAATGATCATTATCAGGTTGCTACCAGTGAAGCTTCTTTTATAAAGATGTATTCTTTTTTTAACAATGGAATTCAACCATTAATTCAGTTTAAGAAAGATAAAAAGCCAATCATTGCAGGTAAAGCATGTTTAATGGGCGAGAACATTTCTTTAGCTGGTGCTTTGATTGATGTGTATGGTTTTGATTTGCAAAAAGGAAGTCGAAAAAAAGAAACACCCGATTTTCAATTTGTTGCTGATTCATTGGGTAATTGGGGCCCATTTACAGCTAATCCATCTATTGGGTATGAATTTGTTTTAAAACCTACTGGTGGTCAAAGAACTGTATATTATTATCATGAACCATTTACTCAATCAAATCGCTTGGTTTATTTAAGAGCCTTGCCTAAAACAGGAATGACAGCATTGTTGCTCAATATTTTACCTTCAAATGATGCTCAATCTGTACTAGCTATATTTACTAGTAATGGTGCAGTTATCAGCGGAAGAGATTCTTTAACCATCAATGCGTTTAATCTAAGCAGTCCGCTTATATCTCCTGCAACAAAAACAGGCATTGCACAATTTATTTTTGATGACGGCGACAAACAATCAAGTGGAAAATTGATACCGAATTTTAATGCAGTACCTTTCATGAATGGAGTAGACATACTGTTAGATACTCAAAATACTTCACCAATTCATTTGTATTTTAATGGAAGGGATTTGTATCTTCCTAAAAGAAAATCTGCCACCGAAGGAGTGATGGTGGTGGTATTAAATTAGAAAAGCATTTACAAATACATGTCAATCCCTTATTTTTTTGAACCTTCTTTACCTGATCAACCTGGTCATTTCACACTTTCTGTTGATACCGCTACACATTGTGTTAAGGTATTGAGAATGAAAGAAGGATCGATGATTACTTTAACGGATGGTAAAGGAAAACGGTTTGATGCAACTATTGTCTCTGCCAATAAAAAGGAAACGGTAGTAGTACTTTCAAATAAAACAATTCTGGCACCAAATAATCCTATTTCAAGTATTGCTATTTCATTTGTAAAAAATCCATCTAGGATGGAATGGTTTTTAGAGAAAGCAACAGAAATTGGCATGACTCATTTTTATCCTTTAATATCTGAGCGAACCGAAAAACACCATTTTAAAGCAGAAAGATGGGAGAATATTCTTGTTGCTGCAATGCTACAAAGTCAACAAGCTTGGAAACCTATTTTGCACCAACCAATTGGTTTTAACGAGCTGATTATTAGGCAATTTAATGGATTAAAGATGATAGCCCATTGTGCGCAAACTAAAAAGTCTTCTATTAAACAATTGCCTTCACAAAATGAACAGCTCATTTTGATTGGACCAGAAGGCGATTTTTCTCCAAAAGAGATTGATGCAGCAATTAATCAAGGGTTTGATGCAATTAGTTTAGGAAACACTAGGCTTAGAACTGAAACTGCGGGATTAGTTGCAGCTGTATTTTTACAGAACAGATAATTCCAAACAAATTGTAACTTCATTCTATGTCGAAAAAATTATTTTTGATCCTTATTTGTACTTCATTCGTTTTTTATGCTTGCGATGGGGTAAAGGGTAAAAAGAAACCAGTTGTTAGAGATTTAACTATAACTCCTATCAATTCCTTCAATGCGCTCTTCTTTGATAGTGCAGATGTACAAGATTTTTTAGCCAAACATCCAGATTTGGTTTCCTATACAGAACAATTCAATCAATTTTATATTCCTAGAAATTTTGAATTTGCATGGTTTGATTCTAGTGGACTTTCAGAACAAGGACATAATTTCTATAATCTTCAAAACAACTATATCAATAATTATGAAGATAGTAGTATCTATAATCCTTTATTAAATCAACTCTATGATTCTTTAAATGGCAAAAAATTTAATCCTGAAAAAAGTAATACAACAGTACAACAAACAGAACTTTTATTAACCGGTCAATTTTTTAAATATGCAGCAAAAGTGTACAAAGGGGCAGATATTGATGCAGCTGAACTTGGTTGGTTTATACCTAGAAAAAAAATTGATTTAACTGCATTATTGGATACTATTATTAATACTAAAACAAATGATCCCGATGCATATGCACCTATGAGTGCTCAGTATAAAGTGCTTGAAAATGGATTAATAAAAATAATTGAGTTAGAGAAAAAGGAAAATAGCGACACCATTGCTTTGATTAAAAAACCAATTAAACCAGGTGATTCAGCCAATATTATAGCACAAATTAAACAACGATTAAATTTATTACAATCTGATATTCTATTAGACAGCACTATTATATACGATACAACTATGTTGCGCTCTGTTAAACTATTTCAGAAAACACATGGATTAACAATGAATGGTGCCATCGGCAATCAAATAATTACCGAATTGAATATTCCATTGAAAAAAAGAGTACAACAGATTTTGGTTAATTTGGAAAGAATCAGGTGGATGCCTCCTCAAAAGGAAAGAAATTTTATTCTAGTAAATATTCCTGAATATAGAATGCATGTGATGGATAGTGGTAAGCAGGTTTTTGATATGCGTGTTATTGTGGGATCAGCTGCTAATAATACAGTTATATTTAATGGGAATTTAAAATACATTGTGTTCAGTCCTTATTGGAATGTTCCAGAAAGTATAGTTCGTAAAGAAATTATACCAGCTATGCAAAGAGATCGCAACTATATCAGCAAACACAATATGGAAATTACAGGATATAATGGTGTTCTGCCCAATGTTCGGCAAAAGCCTGGCCCTGCTAATTCATTGGGTTTGGTTAAATTTCTTTTCCCGAATAGCTATAGTATTTATTTGCATGATACTCCTAATCGAAATTTATTTCAGCAATCAGGTAGAGGCTTAAGTCATGGATGTATAAGACTTGCAGATCCAAAAAAATTCGCTCAATATTTGTTGAGAAATGATACTCTAATTTGGTCGAGTACAAAAATTGATAGTGCCATGCATTTGGCAAAAGAAAAATGGGTTACTTTAAAGCAAACTATTCCTGTATACTTAGTATATTTCACTGCTTGGATAGATAATGAAGGTCGCTTGAATTTTAGGAAAGATATTTATGGACATGATGCAAAAATGATGAATAAATTATTTAATCAATAAATAGAAGGAATGCAGATTATTGAAGTGCTTGATGCAGACTTGGCAAATGATTTTTTAGCGGTGAATGCATTGATGAATAACCAGAATTCGTTGTATATAAGGGCTTTGGACAATGAAGTGAATGATGTTTTTAATCCCCAAAAAAACAAGAGTTTTAAGTATGGTGCTGCAAAAAGATGGATTGCCAAAACAGATGGTGGAATATTAGTAGGAAGGATTGCTGCATTCACCAATGATAAATACATCAATAAGGGAACCGAATTTAAAACAGGCGGAGTCGGTTTTTTTGATTGTATTGATGATCAAGCCACAGCTAATTTATTATTCGACACAGCTAAATATTGGTTGCAAGAAATGGGAATGGAAGCGATGGACGGCCCCATTAATTTTGGAGATAGAGATAAATGGTGGGGTTTGATGGTAGAAGGCTTTGAAAGTGAACCAATGTATGGAATGTCCTTTAATCCGCCATACTATCAATCTTTATTTGATCAATATGGGTTTAGAAATTATTACAACCAGTATTATTATTACATGAACGTAGAGGATCCATTACCCGAAAGATTTTCGGAACGGTATGCCAAGTTCAATTCAAAACAAGGCTACGATGCAAGGCATATAAATTTAAACCAATTAGAAAAGTACGCAGGGGATTTTGCAACTGTTTATAATGCTGCTTGGGCCCAACACGGAGAAGCAAAAGAAATTACCAAGGAGCAAGTGTTGAAATTGTTCAATAAAATGAAACCCATAATGGATGAAAAAGCAGTTTGGTTTGCATATTATAAAGAAGAGCCAATTGCTATGTTTATTAATATTCCTGATATCAATCAGTATTTCAAATATTTCAATGGAAAATTTGAATGGAAAGAAAAATTGCGTTTGCTCTGGATGAAATTCAGAAGAATCAATAAACGATTAACTGGTTTGGCTTTTGGGGTTGTGCCTAAATACCAGGCATTAGGAATAGATAGTTACCTCATTTATGCTTGTGCATTAACTATTCAAGGCAAAGGTTGGTATGATCAATATGAAATGGGTTGGGCTGGAGATTGGAACCCTAAAATGGTGAATATTTACAAAAGTCTTGGAGGAAAACAAAGCAGGAGAATGGTTACCTATCGGATTATTTTTGAGGATAAATATTTGTTTGAAAGGCACCCTGAGATGGTGTATAAATAAGCTATATTGCAACCATTTCTATGGATAATTTTATTGTTTCAGCCCGCAAATACCGCCCCCAGAACTTTAATACTGTTGTTGGGCAACTACATATTACTACCACACTGAAGAATGCCATTAAAAACAACCAACTAGCCCATGCTTTTTTATTTTGCGGACCTAGGGGTGTGGGTAAAACCACCTGTGCAAGAATTTTAGCAAAAACCATCAATTGTACCAGTCAAACTCCTGAAGGGGAAGCATGCAATGTTTGCAATAGCTGTGTTTCATTTGATGCTGGAACATCTATGAATATTCATGAATTGGATGCAGCTAGTAACAATTCCGTAGATGATATTCGTGTTTTGGTAGAGCAGGTGCGCTTTGCACCTCAAGCTGGTAAATACAAAGTATATATTGTAGATGAGGTACATATGCTTAGTTCAAGTGCCTTCAATGCATTTCTAAAAACATTGGAAGAACCCCCTGCACATGCTATTTTTATTTTGGCTACAACAGAGAAGCATAAAATTATTCCTACCATTTTAAGTAGGTGTCAAATATTCGATTTCAAGCGCATAACCAATAATGATACAGTAGAACATTTACAAGAAATTGTAGATAAAGAACAAATAAAAGCAGAAAAAGCAGCCTTACAAGTGATTGCTCAAAAAAGTGAAGGCTGCATGCGAGACTCTTTGAGCATTCTGGATAAAATTGTAAGTTTCACAAATGGCGAAGTTACCTATCAGAATACGCTCGAACATTTGAATATATTGGATGAAGATTATTTCTTTAAATTATTGGCATCGATGCAAGAACAAGATCTAGCAGGAGCAATGCTTTTATACGATTCTATCAATAGAAAAGGGTTTGAAGGAGATTTGGTATTGAATGGATTTTCTGAGTTCATTAGAAATTTATTAGTTTGTAAAGATCCAAAGTCGGCCAGCTTATTAGAAGTTGTAGAAGGAATGCAGCCAAAATATATTGAAGTAGCCGCAAAAACAAGTTTATCTTATTTGGTTAGCGCTTTGAATATTTTGAATGATACAGAGATCAATTTTAAAATGGCCCGCAACAAGCGCTTGCATGTAGAATTGGCACTGATTAAATTGAATTTTCTACAACAGGCCATTGATTTGGCTTCCGACAAAGGAACGGTGGTTAAAAAAAAACGAATTGATGGTCCTATAGCTTTTAAAACAAAAGCCATTCAGCCTTTGGTAGCACTATCCATTCCAAATACTGTATCTAGTTCATCAACTGTTTCTACTTCTTCTAATTCTCCGAAATTATTTATTGATAAACCTCCTAAATTAGGGCAACCGGTAATACAGAGAACTGATTTGCAACCTGCCACAATACCTATTGCTGCAAATGGAGGTAAAAAGAATCTATTGGATGTGCTTAGAGAAAAAGTAGGCGCAAAATACGATATACAGGAAGTAAAAGAAGCAGCCATTTTAACGACGGAGAAATTGCAATCTTTCTGGGAAAATTACACCATCAATTTAGAAAAGCAATTAAAACATTCTGCTGCAGGCACTTTCAAAATTGCGAGTTTAAGTATTGATTCTGATATACATTTCACCGTGCATGTATCTGCAATAACAGCTCAAAAATTTATTGAACAGGAAAAACTAGATTTAAAAGAGCAATTGCATGAAATGTTCAACAATCGCTTAATTGATTTTGATATACTAGTTGATCTTGGAGAAAAAGAAGATGTGCCATTGCACATGCGTTTGAATAGCAAACAAAAATTTGAAAGAATTTCAGCGCAATACCCATTAATTAAAGAATTAAAAGAAAAATTGCGTTTGGAAATTGATTATTGATTTACACATTATTTCTCTTATTACAAGTAGCACATTCAACAATAATATTTTCTGCAAATTTTGGGCTTACACTGCTTACTTTTTTGTTTACTTCAATTTCTAGCAAATCATCAAATGCTTGACGGGCAACAATCTTGATTGTTTGATTAATAGCAAGTCCCATTTTGTTTACATATTGTAAAAAAGCTGCTGAATTATCTTTCACGCCAATCATTTTGCATTGATGACCAATTTCTTCTTCCAGTAAAGTTTTTTTAAGCGTAATGGTTAATTCTCCTTTGGCATTGGGAATGGTATCTCCATGAGGGTCAAATGCAGGATATTGTAAATAGGCATCCAGCTTGTCAATTAATTTTTTACTTTGAATATGTTCCAATTGTTCAGCTACTTCATGTACTTCATCCCAGCTAAAAGCTAGTTTTTCAAATAAGAAAGTTTCCCAAAGTCTATGTTTTCGAACCACTTCAATGGCAATTTTTTTTCCTGCTTTGGTTAAGCTTGACTTTCCATATTTCTCATATTGAATGAGTTTTTTCAACTTCAATTTTTTCAACATATCATTGGCAGTAGCTGGTTTTACCCCTAATTGTGCAGCAATTTCGTTGGTACCTGCCTCTTGCTTATTACCCGATTCGATGGTAATCTGGAAAAGCGCTTTCAAATAATTTTCTTCCGTATTAGATGCCATTCGGTAAAAATAAGGGTATTTGTCAAATAAAATTTGTTAGGTAAGTCTAACATTTATACTTTTACCTATAAAACAAAATTCAGCCATGCGGTTTTCTATTTATTGGATATTAATTTTTGTATTGATTTTGGCTAATAAATTATCCGCTCAACAAGACAGTATTGGCCAATTAAAATCAATGAGTTCCGTTTTGTCGGAGGTAGTAGTTACTGGTACGATGAAAGAAGTAAAAAGGTTGGAAAGCCCTGTTGCCGTTGAATTGTATAATCCTGGGTTTTTTAGAAAAAATCCAACATCCTGTATTTTTGATGGGCTACAGCAAGTTAATGGTGTAAGACCTCAAATCAATTGCAATGTTTGTAACACCGGTGATATTAGAATCAATGGATTGCCAGGACCATATACAATGGTGCTTATAGATGGGATGCCTATAGTGAGTAGCTTGTCTACCGTGTATGGTTTATCCGGAATTCCCAATTCATTGGTAGAAAGAATTGAAATTGTAAAAGGGCCGGCTTCTTCTTTGTACGGGAGTGAAGCCGTAGGAGGGTTGATTAATATAATTACTAAAAAAACAGCAAATGCTGCCGCTTTTTCGGCCGATTTAATGACTACCACTTGGGGTGAATGGAATACAGATCTTGGATTTACATTGAAAGTGGGAAAAAAAGCAACGGTACTAACAGGAATCAACTATTTCAATTATGATACACCAAAAGACGTAAATGGAGATTCATTTACAGACCTTACTTTACAAAAAAGGGTATCGGTATTTCAAAAATGGAATTTCAACAGAGCCAATAATAGATTGTTCAGCATTGCGGCTCGCTATTACAACGAAAATAGATGGGGTGGAGATATGCGCTGGAATGAACAATTCAGGGGTGGAGACAGTATTTATGGAGAAAGTATTTATACCAACCGATGGGAAATTTTAGGCAATTATCAACTTCCATTTAAAGAGAAGCTCTTATTGTCTTTTTCATTGAATCAACATGATCAAGACAGTAGATATGGAAATACTTCTTTTATTGCTAAACAGCAAACTTTATTCAGCCAGTTAACATGGGATAAAACAATTGGTAATCATGATTGGTTGATTGGTGCAGCTTTTAGATACACATATTACAATGATAATACACCTGCTTCTGGTTCTATTGATCCACTTAA
This sequence comes from Sphingobacteriia bacterium, assembly GCA_031422175.1. Lineage (GTDB taxonomy): Bacteria > Bacteroidota > Bacteroidia > Chitinophagales > Chitinophagaceae > Sediminibacterium. The sequence continues at coordinate 31,952 of JANOQC010000020.1, forward strand.
ATTAGGCAGTATTCCCCAAAAAATTTCCTTACCTGGGCTTTTTGTACAAGATGAAATAAAACTGAATGAACAACATAAATTGTTGTTGGGTTTTAGATACGATTATAATTCCGTACATGGAGATATTCTCACACCACGATTAGCTTACAAATATACCATCAATGAAAAAAACTTTTTGAGGATAAATATGGGTACTGGTTTTAGGGTGGTAAATTTATTTACAGAAGATCATGCAGCTTTAACAGGAGCTAGAACCGTTATAGTTACAGAATCGTTGAAGCCGGAAAAATCATTGAATATTAATATCAATTATAACCGCAAAATCTATGGTAGCAATGGCAATTCAATGAATATTGATGCCACTTTATTTTATACTTATTTCAATAATAGAATTGTAGGAGATTTTGATACTGATCCCAATCAAATTATTTATTCCAACTTGAATGGACATGCTATAAGCAAAGGAGCTTCATTTAATGTTGATTGGACATTCAAACATGATTTAAAGTTTTTGGTGGGAGCAACTTTCTTAGATGTAGGCTTGTATGAAAATGGGATAAAAGAACAACAAATTCTCACAGAAAAATTTACTGGCACATGGTCTATTTCTTATACAATTCCTGGAACACATATAGACATTGATTATACGGGTAATTTGTATGGCCCAATGCGATTGCCTGTATTAGGCCCATTGGATCCCCGAAAAGAATTTTCTCCATGGTGGAGTATCCAAAACATTCAATTCAGTTTTCATTTGGGAAAGAAAGTGGAATTATATACAGGGGTAAAAAATCTATTGAATTATTTACCAACAAGAAACAATCCTTTTATCATTGCCAGAACCAATGATCCATTTGATAAACAAGTTCAATACAATTCCAGCGGGCAAGTATTACCAACTCCCAATAATCCATACGCATTAACATTCGATCCCAATTATGTGTATGCACCCAATCAGGGTATCAGGGGCTTTTTAGGAATAAGAATGAGTATTCAATAGTATATCTTTGCAGGATGGAACAAGAACAAACATCTATTGGTACAGAAATTTTAATTAAAGCTGCAGGGCCAATTGTAATTGCATCTAAATGCATTGTAACCAAGGCCGATGGAACAGTTGATATAAAAGAAAAAGCCTCTTTTTGTGGTTGTGGTCATTCAGCCAACAAGCCATATTGCGATGGATCCCATAAAAAATACATGGAAACCGCTCCTGCATAATGAAAAAAACCATTGTATTAGGGGCATCTGATAATCCAGAACGCTATAGTTATTTAGCAGTACAAAAACTGACTAAATACAATCATCCTGTAATTGCCATAGGAAGAAAAGGAGGGAAAATTCTGGGTGTACCTATTATTACCGATCATCCTGCAGAAGTAGGGGTAGATACGGTTACCCTATATCTCAATCCATCATTACAAAAAGAGTACTACACTTATATTTTATCTCTGCAACCTAAAAGAATCATTTTTAATCCAGGAACGGAGAATGATGAATTGGCAGATTTGGCAACTCAAAAGGGCATTCAAGCAATAGAAGCATGTACACTCGTGATGCTGAATACTGGGCAATATTAATTGCATTTTACCCTGTTTTGTTGAATTATTTTTGATTATTAAGCTGGATACTATAACAGATTAGCAATAAATTATTATATTTATTCGTCATTCAGCCATTAACCAAACTTTTTTTAATGAACCAAAACCCCGCTGCTTCACCGTCAGCAGTTCCCGAAACTGATGCCGGCAGAAATTATTCATTGTCTGTGATCACTGGTTTTGCTATTCTTGGATTACTAGTAACTTCCATTTGGGATTTCGGAGGTTTTACCAATCAATTACAGGCTTTTTATTACGCTAACGCGCATAAAGGAAATTACAAACTTTTTACCACTGTCTCTATTTTATTGGAAGGAAAGATGTCGACCCTACTCGCCATGAGTTTTGGTGCTGGTATTTTTTTGTTGGTTCAAAAAAAAGCAACCAATCTTTCAATTGATGGAATGGATGCGCATATACGCAAACAAATTTGGTTGATCATCTTAGGGCTCTTTGTTGGGTTGATCCTGCTTTTCCCTAATGATCTATTATTTCCTTTCGGAATTGTAGGTATTTTATTATTTGCATTTGCACAACTTCCTGCTAAAAATTTATTCATTGTAGCAATATTATGTTGCTTGATTTATGCAGGAAAGAATTATTGGTATTATTCAGATGATCAATCCGACTACAAAGCCTATGTAGCAGTAAAAACGATTGAGAAAAAAATAGCCGCAGACAGTGCAGCTCGTTCAAAAAAATTAGGGTATGATATTAAAAAAGATTCTGCCAGTCAAAAAGCGATCCTTACCCAAAAAATTAAAGCGGACTCTCTCGCAAAAAAGAAAGATACTTTAACTTCTAAACAAGCTGGAGAAAAAGCTAAATGGGAGGGCTTGGTAGAATCGTTAAAATACGATTCTTCCAAAGTAGCAAAAGATCGAAAATCGATGCGTGAAGGGTATAAAAAAATGTGGTACTATGTTAAAGATAAAGTACAATACAAAGAATCTTATTGGTTATATTCTATAGGGGTATGGGAATACGCTTCAGCTATGTTGCTAGGTATGGCATTATTGGCCACAGGATTTTTTCATCGTCGATTTTCATCTTCTACCTATATAATATTGGCATTTGTATTTATTGCAATTGGTGTAGCAATGGCATTCTATAGAATACATACAACTACTTTGCGGATAACCGATTATGAAAAATTTATTAAAGGGTATATTATCCCATATAACCAACTGCTTCCTTTCGAGAAAATCTTGATGGCAACAGGATATGCTTCATTGCTAATCTGGTTTTTAAAGCTCAATGCTATGCAATGGGTAATGGATATATTTTCTGCAGTTGGTAAATTGGCTTTATCCAATTATTTGTTGCAAGTATTGATTGCGGCTTTTTGGTTCTATGGGTATGGGCTTGGTTTTTATGGAAGGTTTGTGCAATGGGAATTGTATGCTGCAGTTGCTGAAATTACATTAGTACAAATTGTTTTTTCTGTTTTTTGGTTGAGGTATTACAAATTGGGTCCTTTAGAATGGGCATTGAAATGCCTGATCTATCAAAAAAAATTCTCCAATAATTTGAATTAGTCCTTCATTTTTAATTGATTAACATCCACAAAAAATAGTAGCATGGATCAACCAACTTCAACAGCACATTCCATCAATCATCCAACAGGAGCTGCACCGGTATCTGTTGCGGATCGTATCAAAAGCATAGATGCTATCAGAGGTATCGCTTTATTGGGTATATTAATGATGAATATCCCTGGATTTGGTATGAACTGGGATTTTTGGTATTCAGTTTTTACCAACCCAAGAACTGGTTATGATTATTTAACATTTAAAGGAGTTTTTATTTTTTTTGAAGGGACAATGCGTGGATTATTCTCTATGCTTTTTGGCGCAGGAATGGTATTGTTTATGACGAATAAAAAAGAAATGGTTGGTCAGGCTTCAGTGGCCATTTTATATTATCGCAGATTACTTTGGTTGGTATTTTTTGGTGTGATTAATGCATTTGTACTTTTATGGCCCGGAGACATTTTATTTTATTATGGATTATTTGGTATGTTGTTATTTGCATTTCGTAAAACTGCTCCTAAATGGTTATTAATTATTGGATTGGCTTTGATTGTATGTGGTATGATTCAAAATATCTGGAGGTATTCCGAAACAAAAGAAAAAAGAGCCAATTATCTAGAAGCTATGGCAGCTAAAAAAGAAAAGAAAAAGCTAACTGATGAACAACAAGCTGCTATAGCAACCTGGCAACAAATGGCCAAGCAAGAAAAACCAGATACAGCAGTGAGCAACGAAAATTTGCGTAAAATGCATGGAAGCTATACTACTATTTTCAAATATTTTATTCCAACAAATGCGCAAGGGGAAGCTATGGAAGCTTATTTTGGTATTTTCGATATGCTCTCCATGATGTTTATTGGAATGGCTTTGTTTGGTTGGGGATTTTTTAATAATCAACTTTCAACATCTACTTACACCATGTTGATGTTGGTGGGGTATGGTATTGGTATACCCTTTGCCTATTTCTTATTTAATCAAGATTTTTCTTCTTTTGCAAATAGAGCCGGTTTTGTAGATCGATGGAACATAAATCCATTTACATTTAGAGAAGTCCGTAGACTATTCATAACCATAGGTCATGCCAGTTTGATCATGCTTATTTATAGATTAAAAATTGTTCCCTGGTTTATGAAGGCTTTGGCTGCTGTTGGTCAAATGGCATTCACCAATTACCTGATGCAAAGTATCATTTGTACTTTCTTTTTCTATGGATATGGAGGAGGTTATTATGGAAAATTACATTTCCACCAGATCTATTATGTTGTTGCAGCAGTTTGGATTTTTCAATTGATATTTTCCAGTATCTGGTTGCGCTATTTCCGATTTGGTCCGTTTGAATGGATATGGCGTTCACTCACTTATTGGAAAATGCAACCAATGAAATTATAATCTTTTATCGAATCAACCTCCCCAACCTTCTCTATCCAAACTCCGATATTGAATGGCTTCGGCTATATGCTCAGGTCGAATGTCTTCGCTGGAAGATAAGTCTGCAATAGTTCTGCTTACTTTTAAAATCCGATCATAAGCACGAGCACTTAAATTGAGTCGATCCATGGCTTTTTGCAATAAATTATTTGATACAGGAGAGAGATAACAAACATTTCTTAATTGTTGGCTACTCATTTGAGCATTGGCATAAATACCTTTTTCATTTTCAAATCGTTTTGATTGAATGGCTCTTGCTGCAATTACTCTTTCACGGATAGTAGTTGAAGATTCTCCCTTTTTTTGATTGTTCAATGCATTAAATGATACCGGAGTTACTTCTACATGTAAATCGATTCTATCCAATAATGGCCCAGAAACTTTGTTTAAATATTTTTGCACCAATCCTCCCGCACAGGTACATTCTTTTTCGGGATGATTGTAAAATCCGCATGGGCATGGGTTCATTGATGCAATCAACATAAAATTGGCAGGGAAATCAATGGCTATACGAGTTCTAGAAATACATACTTTTCTTTCTTCCATCGGTTGACGCATTACTTCTAAAACTGTTCTTTTAAATTCAGGTAATTCATCTAAAAATAAAACACCATTATGCGATAAGGAAATTTCACCTGGTTGAGGATTGCTTCCACCACCCACCATAGCAATATCAGAAATGGTATGATGGGGTGAACGAAATGGTCGTTGATTCAGTAAGGTGCTATTGTGCGGAAGTTTCCCTGCAACACTATGTATCTTTGTAGTTTCCAATGCTTCCTGTAAACTCAATGGTGGAAGTATTGATGGCAAACGTTTTGCTAGCATGGTTTTGCCTGCACCTGGTGGCCCAATTAAAATAGCATTATGCGAACCAGCAGCAGCAATTTCTAAAGCCCGTTTAATATTTTCTTGGCCTTTCACATCTGCAAAATCAAAATCGTATTGGCCTACTGTATTAAAAAAGGCATCTCTAGTATCTATTATTTGAGGTTGAAGCAATTCCTCGTTTACAAAAAACTGAAGTAATTCTTTAAAATGACTTACCCCATAAACCAATAAATTATTCACCATTGCCGCTTCTCTTACATTCGCTTTTGGAACAATCAAACCTTTGAAACCTTCTTTACGGGCTTGAATAGCAATAGGTAAAGCTCCTTTAATTGCTTGCACAGAACCGTCTAATCCCAATTCTCCCATAATTACATAATCACTTAATCGATGCGGATTTTCTAATTGTTCGCTAGCACCAAGAATGCCTAAAGCAATGGGTAAATCTAAAGCTGAACCTGATTTTTTAATATCGGCCGGAGCTAAATTTACAACCACTTTGGTTCTGGGCATATGAAATCCATTGGTTTTAATGGCACTTTCTGTTCTTTGTAAACTTTCTCTGATAGCACTATCTGGTAAACCAACAATTGTATATCCCTGCCCCATACTTACATTTACTTCAATAGTAATGGTAATGGCATCTACGCCCAATACAGCGCTGCCAAATGTTTTGACTAACATGCTCAAAAATTTATCCGAAGAGGATACTAATAGATAATCCTCTCAGGGAGTGAAATAATGAGAGGTTACAAACAAAGTGAAAGTAATATTTATTTAGGATAAGTGCTTGTCTTCGGATGAAAATATTGCCAGGAATGCCAAAATTCTTGATAAGCTTGAATACTTTTTAATTGAGTACCTTTTAATGGACCATCAATACATTTACCGCTTCTAGTCCAAATTGAGTTTGTTTGTAGATCGATGATTTTATCTGGCTCAGCAGTTTTACTGAATTGTAAAATTTCATTATTCACTAAACTCGAGAATGCATAAAATGATTGTTGATTGGCCTCAACTGTAATTATGATAGGAGTTTCCATGATGGCATCATTGATCAATGTTTTTTTAACCAAGTAATTCCAATCGTATGCTTTTGCTGTTCCATTATAATTAATACCAATTACCCATGATTTAAATTTCCAAGAACTGGAATCTCTTTTTTCTAATTTACCCTTAATAATACCCTCATCAAATCCTTTCAAATCGGCATAATTTTTATTGAAATTTGAATCAGGTTGTAAAATAGAAGTAGTTGGGTGTTGATCAATCCAATCACTTAAGCGCATTTGTTTGGCAGGAATTTCTATTAATTGTGTTCCTTTTAATTTTCCAGTAATAGCTGTTCCGGTAGCTTGTTGCCACCAGCTTTTGGTAACAGCATCTTCAAACATAGCATTAAAATGATCCATACCCACCAATCTAAATTGTTGAGGTATTCCATTGATCTTAGGGCTGTAAACCCTGCCAGTTCTACACATTGAACAATAGGTAACTAAAATAGGTTGCTCGTCTATACTATCTTTTATTTGGTGGTGATACGCAATTATTTCGATTGGGTAAGCTTTTGCTTTTCCATTCATCACTACTCCAATCACTAATTTATTTTTATTGGTTGAATCGGTTGAAGCTGATTTGAATTCAACCATTTTGGCTTGATAAAATATTTTATCTGCTAAAAATTTGAAATTAAAAGCGTAAAAAATGACCGCATAAAAAATCAAAGTAATAGCAAGAATTATTTGTTGAGCCTTTTTACCTTTTCGAGAATAATATATACATGGAAAAACAATAATTAAAAGCCCTAAAAGCCGTAACCAAAAAATATGTTGATGAATAAAGTATGCAATTTCAATACTATCAATTTGTTGACTGCCAGGAAAAGGCATGATAAAATAAACTTTGGCAATTTCCAAAACAATTAAATAGATCAAACCAACAATCAACAAAAGTTTTTTTTGCATGTTAGCTCTAATTGGTCCAAAGATTGATCATTCTGCCATTAGAAGCTGCCGGAATTATTGAAACTGAATCATTATTGATTACCAAAGCCCTACCATCCCCTTTTTTATCCCAAAATTGTCCAGCTATTGAAAGATTCATGCCATAATGAATAGAACTATTTGCAGCTGGTGCATTTACTTTAAACGATTTCCATCCCATTGATTGATTTGCTTTTTCAAATACATGAATAGAAGTTTCAAAATTATTCATCAAACTAGATAATTGTTCAACACTAAAATTGGTCTTATCTAATAAAGTATCCACCTTTCCATCTCTATTAAATATTGCAGCAGTAGAGTATAAGCTACCCTTATTGATTGTTAATATGCCCTTAGGTGTTCTGGTTGCATTAGGTAATAAAATAGAACCAGCAGCAATAGTTACGTTAAATTCTTTTGCAAGATCACCAAACACTTCCCAATAGATTTTACCTGCCTGTTTCGATTTCATGGCTATGGCGGCTTTCATGGATTTATTAGGTGAGTCTATAGAAAACAGTTCAACGATATATTTGAATAGATTAGTTTTTACAATGGATTGCATGGCTTCTTCCATGGTTGAAGCAGTGTATACATTTTCCTTTTCCTCGTATGCAATCAGTAAGCTTCCAATTTGCTCTGGTAATAATACTACTGTTTTTGGGTTGATCAATTGCTTGTTTTTTGCAACCACTAAATAGGCTCTAATGGTTTCTTTAAAAGTGAGAATATTGGCATAATTGGCAGGAGATAGTATTGGTTGTATTCCCAAAATATTACCGTTTCCGGCATCTGTTCCAATCGATATGATGGACTCTTCTGAAACGGTTGTTTTAACATACAAGCTGTTTCTGTTAGGAACTCCAACTAATATCCAAATATTATAAACAGCAATAAAAATGATTAATGCTATAGATAGTCTAATTATTAATTTCATAGAAGCAAAATTTAAGGTTAAGTTACTTATAATTTTTCTAAAAGGCTAACCACACCTTCTCTTTTGAGAATCAAGTAGCCAAGCCGATCATTGCTTACCCCATTTTTAAGATGATAACTAAAGAGTAATTGATCATTTTGAACTGCTGTTTCAAAATAACGAAATTGTATGTTTGCGTATTGTTGTAAAGGCTCCCCAATTTCATATAAATGGGTAGAAAGTATAAATAAGGCGTTAGACATTTTACGAAGCCCCTCAATTACTGTTGTACTACATTTTACGGCATCCTGTTGATTGGTGCCCTTGAATAATTCGTCAATCAGTATCATCCATTTTTTACCATCATTTACTCTTTCAATAGTATTTTTAATTCTCTGTACTTCATTGAAGAAAAAACTTTCTCCTTTGGCAATATTGTCTGTTACTTGAATATTACTGATGACTCCATCAAAAAAACACAAATTCATATTTAATGCGGGTACTCCCATACCTATGTGGGCTAAATAAAGTGCAATTCCAACTGCTTTTATAAATGTACTTTTACCGGCCATATTGGCACCAGTAAGAAATAAGAAATTTTCTTTTTTAGATAAATCAATCGAATAAGCAATCGGTTTGGTTAACATAAAATGAAATAGACCTTCCGTATGAAAATGTGGTTCGTTTGTTTCTGTGAAATTGGGGAAATTAAAGTTGTATTTCCTACCCGCTTTTGCCAGACTCAAATATGCATCAAGTTTACCATGTAACTCTATTAATTCAGTAATGCCTTTTTTAAATTGAAAACGAATGTAATTTGCATAAATCAATACTTTAGTATTACTCATATTATTTTTATCTTGAGTAATCATTTCCCGAATAATTGTATTATCCAAAAACTGGTTAATTCGAGCCGCTATAATTGAAAGCTGACCTTCTGTTTCAATGGACTTGGATAGTTGTGCAATGCTATGCATTCCTTTTGCAAAATCAATGGCATGTTGAACAGTAAAAAGAGTTAAGGAAAAGTCTGCTTGATGAAAAAATCGGTAAAAAAAACTATTAACTATTTCTGGAATTTTAGGGTAAAGGTCAATTGGTGACTCATAATATTTTTCCAAAACCATAATGGTTCCATTGGAAGGGCTTATGGGCCATTGATCTAAAACAGTAGTTAAATGTTGTATGGTTTTCTGGGTAGCTTTTATTGCATCGATTGAGTTTAAAGGATGGCTTAATAAATAGCGCAAATACACTCTACCCCCATTGGTTTGGGTGAAATTTAAATGATAAAATACCGACTGATCTTCTTCGGGATGAAAAATAGAGAGGTCGTTGATAGTAATTTTGTCTATCTGCATTGATTATAAACAGCTTTAATACTTTTCCAAATTATTAATTCCTATTAAAGGAAAGTCTTTCTCCCCATTTAGATTCATTAAATACCCCATTTCCATAAACCGGATGACCATTTACAAAAGTATATTCAATGGTTGCAGGAAATGTAATTCCTTCTAAAGGGCTCCAGCCACATTTATATAAAATATTCTCTTTTGAAATGGTGTAAGGTTGCTTCATGTTAACCATTACAAGGTCTGCAAAATACCCTTCTCTGATATAGCCTCTGTTTTCAATTTGAAAACAATCTGCCACTGCATGACTCATTTTTTGCACCAATTTCTCTATCGAAATTCGACCATCTTGCACATAATGCAACATCAATTGCAAACTATGTTGCACCAATGGTAAACCTGCATGGGCGTGTTCATAGTCTTCCTGTTTTTCGGCCCATGTATGAGGAGCATGGTCGGTTGCAATAATATCTAGTCTGTCGTCTAATAATGCTTTCCACAAAGCTTCTTTATTATGTGGCGCTTTAATAGCTGGATTACATTTAATTTGATTACCCAAACGATCATAATCATCAGATGTAAAATGCAAATGATGCACACAAACTTCAGCAGTAATTGTTTTATCTTTTAACGGAATCATATTGGTAAATAACTGTAATTCTTTTTCGGTACTTATATGTAAAATATGCAACCTGCTTCCATTTCTTTTAGCGTATTGAATGGCTTTGAAAGAAGATTCAAAACAAACTTCTTCGTTTCTAATAATAGGATGATCTGCAGCCGTTAATTGAGACTTTGCTCGCTTTAAATCTGCGAACTTTTGTTTAAACATGGGTTCATCTTCGCAATGGGTGGCAATTAAAAGTTCAGAACTTGCAAATACTTTTTCTAACACCAAGGGACTTTCTACCAATAGATTCCCTGTAGAAGAGCCCATAAATATTTTTAAACCACAGATTTGCTTTTTAAATTGATTGGCTTTAAGAATTTCTTCTAAATTATCGCTGGAAGTACCCATGAAAAAAGAATAATTAGCCAATGAAGATTCTTTTGCCCTAGCATATTTTTCTTCTAATAATTGAAGGCTAAATGTGGGTGGATTGGTGTTGGGCATTTCCATAAACGAAGTAGTGCCTCCTGCAATTGCTGCTCTGGCTTCGGAATATATAGTGGCTTTATGAGTAAGCCCTGGTTCTCTAAAATGTACTTGATCGTCTATTACTCCAGGCAATAAATAGTTGCCCGTTCCATTGATTTCAGTTGCTCTTCCTTTTATATCAATTTTTCCACCAATTTTTTCAATACGCTCATTGGTAATCAGTAAATCGCCAAAAATTTGTTGCCCTTCATTTACGATGCACGTATCTTTAATTATAGTATGCTGCATATTTGCTTTTAATTGAGTCTAATATTATTATGATGCAATTTATTAAATCAATTTTTGTTTGTTGTTTTTTTGTTGTCCCTATTTTTGGAATTGCTCAATCAACCTATATTCCAATGGGTTCCAAAGAGTATTTATTGATTGATAGGCTTGAAATTAAAACAAAGCAACCGGATTTGTATTTTTCTCATATAAAACCTTATAGCCGTAAGCTATATACTAGGCAAGTAGAAATTATCGATAGTTTAAGTTTTACTGAAAATGAGCTTGCAAATAGGTTAAGTAATGTTGATAAATACAATATGGAGCGATTTTTGGTAAACAATGCGGAATGGACAGTTCGAGAAGATTTGAACAAACCGCAAAACATGTTCCATGATTTTTTTCATTCAAAAGGAAACTTTTTCGAAGTAAATAATAAGGATTTTTATTTACAGGTAAACCCTTTATTAAATTTTCAAACAGGCTCAGAGAGTGGCTATGGAATGCCTATTTTTCAAAATACACGTGGTGTTTCTATAAGAGGAAGAATTGCCGATAAAATTGGCTTTGATTTGTATTTTACAGATACACAAGAAAGAGCTCCTCAATATGTGCAAGGTTGGGTAAATCAGTTTAAGGCTATTCCGGGTCAGGGGTTTTACAAGCCATTGGGTGTAGTAGATGGGTATGATTACACAGAAGTAAGGGGTTCTGTTAGTTTCAAATTGGCCAAATTTATTGATATGCAATTTGGTTACGATCGTAATTTTATTGGTAATGGAATCAGAAGTGCTTTCTTGAGTGACTTTGCTAATACAGGTTTGTTTTTAAAAGTAAATACCCGTATTTGGAAATTAAATTATGAAAATTTATTCATGGAATTAATTCGCCCAAACCAGTTAATTGCTAATGGTGGCGTTAACCTTCCTAGAAAATATTTTCGAATGAATCACTTAAGTATTAACGCAACCAAATGGTTGAATGTAGGTATTTTTGATGCAGTGATGTTTGGAAGAGGTGATCATTTCGATTTTATGTACCTCAATCCTATTTTATTTTTAACGCCTGGCCAACAACAAATTGGTAGTCCGGATAATACCATGTTAGGTCTAGATTTTAAAGCTAATATTGCCCATAAAATTCAACTATATGGACAGATGAATTTTGATGAATTTATAAATAAGCAGTTCTTTACTAATCAAAAAAACTGGCAAAATAAATATGCTTATCAATTAGGATTTAAATACATAGATGTGTTCGGCCTTAAAAATGTTGATTTGCAATTAGAATCCAACCGTGTTAGACCATTTACTTATTCTCACTTAGATTCTAGTAGCAACTGGACCCAATACAACCAGCCTTTTGCACATGCTTTAGGTGCTAATTTTCAAGAATATATTGGAGTGATTCGAGCACAACCTCTAAAAAGATTGTATTTGAATGCAAGAGCTGTTTATTACAAGCAGGGTTTGGATTCTTTGGGATTGAATTTTGGGTCTAATCCAATGAGATCTTATACTACTAGAGTCCGAAGTGATAATTTGGAAGTAGGAAGTGGAAACCTAGCCAATTGTTTACTCATTACTTTGCAAGCATCTTATGAAATTGCAGAAAATCTATTCCTCGATTTTACTTTTAATAGCCGTTCTTATAAAACACAATTAACTGGTACAACTCCTGATGCAACTATTATTAGTGGTGGTGTAAGGTGGAATATGGGCAGAAGGGAATTTATTTTTTAATCTTCTAAATGAATTGAAAATACAATCATCCTCGATTGTATTCTATCAAGAACATTAGAATATTTTAATGATGGGTCTAATTGATGAATATTACTAATTCCGTAGCTTATTTTAATTTCTGGTGAAATAGTAACAAATGGCAAATAAAAATTGAAGCCAATGCCAGCTTCAATTCCAAAATCTCCTCTTTTTAATTTAACGATGTCTTCTGCATTTCTTGCACCTGAATTGCTAGATAAATCAATATCGTATTTTAATCCACCTAAAATATACGTTCTGAAATTACCAATTCTGTCGGAATTAAATTTAATTTGAAATGGAAAACTTACCAATGTAGAAGGTAAACTCTGTATTTGATTGGTGCCCTCTCCGGGTAATGTTTGCCCCAAAACGTATGATATAGATCTTGCTCCTCCAATAATTAATTGGGGGTTTATCCGAAATTGAAAATGATCATTTAGTCTGGCTGTAGCCATTAGTCCCATTATGATGCCACCACTTGAACCTGGTTCTGCAACTAATATGGTATCATTATTTTGTATGAATTGATTTGACTTTGAAATGTGTAAATAAGAACTATTGTACCCTAAAGTAATACCAAAATAATAAGGCTGATCTTCTCGATGCATTCTATAGAGTTCCTTTTGGGCATAGGTATGACCAATGGTTCCTAAAAGGAACAACAACAATAGAACTATTTGCTTCCGCAATAAATAGTGCATATTCCGAAACTAAGCTTTTTCAAATAAGTGTGGGTAAATCCTACTCCATTCATGATTTTTAAAAATGATTCCCCTTCTGGGAAGGCTTGAACACTATCATTCAAGTATTGATAAGCATCTTTGTTACTAGAAAATATTTTCCCAATGCTAGGAGTAATATAATTCATGTACAAATTGTAAAATTGTTTTATCCCTGCAGAACTTGGTTTAGAAAATTCCAGTACCACCATTTTCCCTCCAGGTTTCAATACACGGTACATTTCCCCCAATCCTTTTTCTAGATGTTGAAAATTTCTTACGCCAAATGCCACTGTTATTGCGTTGAAAAAATCGTTGGCAAAGGGAATATTTTCGCTATCACTGTTTTGCAATTGAATGAATTGATCGAGTTTTTTTTCTTTTAACTTTTTGCGGCCAAAATCGAGCATTCCATCTGAAATATCTATTCCAATTATTTTTTCGGGATGAAGTATGTCATAGGTGAGTATAGCCACGTCTGCAGTACCAGTGGCAACATCTAAAATTATTTTCGGTTGAATATTTTTGATTTCCCGAATTGCTTTTTTGCGCCATCTAACATCAATACCAGCGCTGAGCAATCTGTTTAAGAAATCATACCTAAAAGCAATATTATCGAACATATTGGCCACCTGGTCTTTCTTGGCCAGCTCACTCTCTTTAAAGGGCACTATCTCATCATGTGCAAATTTTCCCATCGGTCAAAGATATTCATTTTCGAGCCTTTTTAGGGTTCCTGATGAACCAAAGCTTGTTTAAGTCAGGTTAATATTTAACGAAAATACTCAACTACCTTATCTTCGTGCTTAGTGAAAGCGCAAATTTATAAATCTACAGGTAGCTGGTATATGGCCAAATCCAGCGATGGAAGAATGTACAAAGCAAGGGCAAAGGGTATTTTCAAGATTGATGGAATTACTTCAACCAATCCCATTGCTGTCGGTGATTTTGTAGAAATGGAGATTGAAACAATTGAAGAAGAATCTGCAATCATCAACGAAATTTATGAACGCAATAACTATGTAGCTAGAGTATCTCCACACAATAAACATTTACACCACATTATTGCTTCCAATCTCGATCAAAGCATGATGTTTGCAACATTGAAAGAACCCAAAACTTCCCAAGGGTTTATAGATCGATTTCTAATCTCCTGCGAATCGCATCATATACCAGCGATTATTGTTTTTAATAAATCAGATTTATATGGCAAAAAGGAAATGGATCGGTATGAGCAACTTCGTGAAATGTATACTTCTATTGGTTATCAAGTAATTTTAACCAGTGTACAAAATGAAGAAGGACTTGATCTGGTAAGGACTTTGTTGAGTAATAATGCTACCTTATTAAGTGGCCATAGTGGGGTAGGAAAATCAACGTTGATCAATCATTTATTTCCACAGTTCAATTTAAAAACGCAATCAGTTAGTGAGTGGAGTGGTAAAGGATTGCATACTACCACATTTGCGGAGATGTTCGATTTAGATGAAAACAGTCAAGTAATTGATACACCGGGTGTGCGCGAGTTTGGTCTGGTTGATATTAGTAAACAAGAACTCTCTCATTATTTTCCGGAAATGCGAAAGTTATTGGTGAATTGTCAATTCAATAATTGTATGCATACCAATGAACCTGGTTGTGCCATCAAAAAAGAAGTAGGAATAGGAAAAGTTTCCGACGATCGTTATGTGAGTTATCTCACCATTTTAGATACAATGGAAGATAAAACTTATTGATAAATCAAGGTTTTATCCTTGGTGTATTTGGGTGCTTTTTTTGCTTTGTTATTATCGGATAATAATTTTTCAGCACCCTGATTTCTTCCATCAGTAGGGCAACCGCTGTCTTGTTTTGCAGAACTGGAGCCTGATTTATTACCAATTCCCAATAGTTTGCAAGAAGAAAGCATCACAAGAAAAAATCCATATAATAAAATCCTTTTTTTCATGGAAATGAAAGTTAATGCATTTATAACGAATTTTTCAGTTGCTTATTTCAAAAAATTGTGATTATAGTCTTCAAACCAAGATGCATATTTCACATAGTTATTCGAAATACGATCAATTTCACCATGAACCATAGCAGGAGATACATCTTTTACTTTTTTTGCCGGAACGCCAGCATAGATACTTCCTTCCTCTACTACTGTTCCTTCTAATAAAACAGCACCAGCTGCAACAATGGAATTTGAATGAATCACGCATCTGTCCATTACGATTGATCCCATGCCAATCAGCACATTATCGTGAATGGTGCAACCATGAACCAGTGCATTGTGACCAATAGAAACATTATTGCCAATATCTGTAGGGTTTTTCTCATAAGTACAATGTATTACGGCTCCGTCTTGCACGTTTACCTTATTGCCCATTTTAATATAATGTACATCTCCTCTAATGACCGCATTAAACCAAATGCTACAAGCGTCGCCCATTACCACATCACCAACAATGGTTGCATTGGGTGCAATAAAACATTCAGAGCCAAATTGTGGGTGTTTTCCTAAAACGGGTAAAATGGTTGCCATAACAGAATTATGAATTAAGAGATATGAGATATTGGGGTATTTATATCATGAAGTTATTAAATATCGGCAATCTTCAATTAAGTTTGATCTATGAATTCTCGGCAATTATTTTTAACCCATGTAGCTCAAACATCTCCCAAGCCAATAGGAATTGAGATGGAGCGGGCGGAAGGTATTTATTTATGGGATAAAGATGGTAAGCAATATATTGACGGAATTGCTGGCTTTAGCGTGTGTAATATCGGACATAGCAATGCAAAAGTGGTCAAAGCAGTACAAGATCAAGCTGCTGCATATATGCATGTGATTGTTTATGGTGAGTTTATCGAAACGCCTCAAGTTGCTTATGCAAGTTTGTTAGCCAAGTATTTACCTGAACAGTTAAACTGTGTTTATTTTACCAATAGTGGTGCCGAAGCAACCGAAGGTGCCATGAAATTAGCCAAGCGAATTACCAATAGAACAAAAATAATCGCCTGTAAAAATGCCTATCACGGAAGTACGCAGGGTGCTTTGAGTTTGATGGGCGATGAATATTGGAGAAATGCTTTCAGGCCATTATTGCCTGATATTCATCATGTTGATTATGGAAGCGAAACATTATTAGATATAATTGATAAAAACACAGCTTGTGTT